>NZ_JAUORS010000040.1:0-10606 GCF_030548165.1 Oceanobacter sp. 5_MG-2023
ACATTCAACGACGGCATTTCGCCCGTTGCAGCTGAGGAAAACTTTAAAATACTGTCCGGGATTAGTTGACCACTACAGTACGAGTTTTTAGCCAAAGAGCGTGTGTCACTTATGTTGGAAATCTAGGGTTGACCACTACACTTTCGTGTAAGTTGATTTTTTCATACAATGACTATTTGGTTTATTATAGATATGCTACTATTTGTGTGACTTTTTACGAAACGGATTTCAAATGAGTAATTTTTGCGATCAAATTAAGGTTAATATTCAGTCATTAGCGGCTATAATTCAGGTTATTAGCCACGAGACTTTGCGAATTAGAGCTTATTGTATTCAGGCAGCGGAAGAGTTACAGCGTGATCTTTATTTGTGGAATGGCAGTGAAGGATTAAAACAATATAATTCCAGTGATAAGCAGTTTGAAGATTTCGAAGACATCGATCAGCCTTTTGAAATCTTGGATTGGATCAATGACACATCTAAAAACAGTAGTTCTTTCGAAAGAATTATTCTGCTTGAAGATTTTCACCACTATTTTCATGAACATACTTTGGTTTCTCGATTGCGATCTTATACTATTGCAGTCGCTAGTAGACAAATCGAAGGTATTTCGTTAGTGCTTTCACAGCCCATAGAAATGCTCCCAATCGAACTCGAAAAGGAAGTGCAGGTCATGCAACTTCCTTTGCCCTCATCTGAAGATTTAGTTAAGTTGATGCGCCAAGCTAAACAACGTTTTCAACTTGATGACAAAGACTATCAAGAAACCCCCGCATTAGTTGAATCCGCTCTTGGGCTCTCAACCAGTGAAGCTCAACTCGCTTTTTCCAAAGTAGCTTATCAATTTAAGCGACTCACTGAGTTACAAATACCTGAGGTTGTAAAAGAAAAAGAGCAGGTTATCCGCAAAAGTGGCCACTTGGAATATTTTCACCCCAAAGCCACTTTAGAGGATATTGGCGGACTCGATAACTTGAAATCTTGGTTGAACCGGCGCAAACAAGCTTTTACCAAAGATGCACGAGATTTTGGTTTAGAAACCCCACGTGGTGTTTTATTACTTGGTTTGCCCGGTACAGGTAAAAGCCTAGCAGCCAAAGCGGTTGCAAATGCATGGCAACTTCCTTTATTGAGGTTAGATATGGGGAAAATATATGGTGGGATAGTAGGGCAATCAGAAGCGAATATTCGTTCAGCGTTGAAAACTGCAGAAGCACTGGCTCCTAGTATTTTGTGGATTGATGAAATAGAGAAAGGCTTATCTGGCATGCAAAGTTCAGGAGCTACCGATGGCGGCACAACATCGCGAGTATTAGGCACTTTTTTAACTTGGATGCAGGAGAAAGAAAAGCCCGTTTTTGTGGTTGCTACAGCTAATAATATTGCACAGTTACCGCCAGAGTTATTGCGTAAAGGCCGAGTAGACGAAATATTTTTTGTTGATTTGCCGGTTAATCATGATCGCAAAGAAATACTTATGATTCATCTTAAAAGGCGTAATCGCTTAGATGATTTTTTAGACGGTGATCTCGACACCATTGTGGACGCTACAAAAGGATTTACAGGCGCAGAACTTGAAGAAGCCGTAAAAGAAGCGATGTTTATTGCCTTTGATGAAGGCCACCAATTAGCGAAAGAAGATATTCTAAAAGCCGTTTCTGCAACGTCTCCACTGTCATTAACCATGTCAGAAATGATTAGTCAAACACGAAAATGGGCTAAAGGGCGTGCGGTTTTTGCAAGCTCTTCACAGCCAGAAGAATTAGAAAATGATTCAAATAATAAAAAACCACGCCTTAAGCAAGAAGGTGAGAACCCGTTTATCTAAGTGAGTTGTTATGGAAAACCCATTTTTTAGTGCGTTGGAGATGCAAGGCGCTAATGTTGCTGTCGCCGAGAAGAAAACTAAAGACCAGTTAATGCCTTTTCGTCATTATTTAGAGAACAGCATTAAAGCGCTTGAGAATAAAGAAGTAAGTTGTAACTGGTTTCCTGTCAGTGGGCAGCGCTTTCGTATTACCCCGCAGCAACGTATTTGGCAACTTGTGCCTTATACAGAAATTGAAATAATTAATGAGCTGGCTGGCTGGTATCAAATCATTTCTGTTGACGGTGAACAACCAGATGCGGAGTTTGATCCAGATGAAATGGATCCAATTATTCAGGGTAAAGGGAAAAGCAAAAGAGAACATGAACTTGCTGAATGCGGATATAAGAAATATCCCGATTTTCGTCTTTATTTACCGAGCATGGAATTAGATGAGGAGCCTGTCTCTTGGAGTGGTTACCAATTGGAGCTTAGGCCATTAGCCGTAGAGATTGACCAGTTGAATACCATTCATGTGGATGGCCAATCTTGCAAGGTCGTTTCTCAATCTGAAAATCGCCTTAACATCCAAGCTTATGTACAAGCAAGTAGTCACATCTCTATTGATGGTCAAGATATCCCATTTTTGATGATAAAATCCTTTGATAAGAACTATCTCGAATCTTTGTCCATAAAGCGCAATAAGCAAGGTTGGTTAGTCTTCTCTCAGGATCGGCCAACTATCAATGCATGTCAATTGAACGATATTACTCATCAGTCTTTAGCTGAATTAAGTGCGAGTCACTTTAACGCTGAGGGTCTCACGTTACATGCTGACTCATGGAGAGTTTCAACCGAAAAGAACAGCATTGTCCTTGAAAGGATAAATGAAGAACAAAGTGTTGATATTCAAAAAATTAGCTGTCTCACTTTTCCAAAAATACAGTGGCAGGTCACTGCTATTGAAAATAAAGAAAAATGGATTCAACTTGTCGAAAAAATCGGTTCAGATGATACAGGAAAGTCGGATCTTGATTATTTTTTTGACGACAATCAAAACAGTAAAATTCTTGATGTGACCCAGCGCAACCATGACGATGGTTTTAGAATCTTAAAAGCGCGACCGGAAGAGCGACAAGTTTTATTAGCTCGAAATCAACGAGGTAAAAAAAACCACCAGAGTGAATATCCACATTCAAATGGAAAAAATCGTGAGATTCGTATCAGTGTTAATACCAGTCAATTGCGCCGGCAAAAAGACGCCCTGAACCAATTGATGTGTCGCCCGGCACAGGCGCATGGGCCACTTATTCAGTTGTTACAAGAGCGAAGCCAGACTAAATGGCCTGAAGTGACCCCAATACCTGAACATTGGATTGATTGGCAAGTGCTATCAGACCCAGATTTTGATGGTTGTAATAAACAGCGTGAGTTTGTGTGTAAAGCGCTGGCAAGTAGTGACTTTACCATTTTAGATGGCCCACCTGGGACTGGAAAAACAACGACTATTCTTGAGCTCATTTATCAATTAGTGACTCAGGGGAAGCGAGTCTTGCTATCAGCATCGACTCATGCGGCCATTAATAATTTATTGGAGCGAGTTAAAGAAAGTGCTGATTTAAATAATGTAATACATCCCCTGCGCGTTGGTGATGAGAGCAATGCGACGGGTGTTGAAGAGTTTCAGTTCGATAACCTACTAAACCAATACAAATCGGTGGCAGGTGGTTCCTCAATAAGTAAGCAGCTCATGGTTGATTCATCCAATCTGGTTTGCGGCACCACAATCGGTATTCTGCGCTTATTTAATGATAAGGACGTAGTGTTAGATGCGGGCGAGCCCCCCTTTGATGTCATGATTATCGATGAATGCAGTAAAACGACGTTCCAAGAATTTTTAGTGCCTGCTCGCTTTGCAAAGCGTTGGGTCTTAGTGGGTGACATTCGTCAATTGTCGCCATTTACTGACCGAGAACAAATCGTTGCGAATCTGGACAATTTGATGATTACCCCAGCAAGAGGGAAATCAAAAGCGCAAACCTTATCAGTAGATATACAACGAGCTTGTTTTTTGTTGGAAGAGCTTAGGGGTTCGACGAAAACACCTTACTCACAGCCTATGCTTCTACCTTTAACTTCTGGGATTATGAGTGCGATCAAGCAAGAAATTGCTCATCGAAAACAGCATAAACTGCTCAGTGCTGGTTTGGATAATATCCTTGTGGTTCCCTCTAGACGCTTACCAAATGATCCTCAATGGGTAAAAGGTGTTCAAGACATCAAGGCACAACCGTGGCATTTTTATCAGTTTAATATCTGCTTTGTCGAAGAAATGCTATTAGATAAAATTCAGCCATTCATTCCTCTAGATTGTATCGTCTTGCACCCGGACTGGTGGCGAACGCAACATGCGAGTCAATATTATTGCCAAGGTATAAATATCAAAGCCTTTAAAATCAAAAATAGCGAAATGACAAATAGCGTTGATATTCAAAGCGAATTGTTAGATCGATTTAACAGTAGTAAATGGTCTGAGGAAGTCTGTTGGCGGCTAGAGCGAGAATATTGGCTGCGTTTATCAAAGAACCAAAAGCGAAAAACCGGCTACATTGAAGAAACCTTGCAGCGCCTATTTCCAAAATCTATTGATGTTGATGGTCGTATTCATATGGTAAAAAATATCGCTTTTCCATCAATTTTAGAAGCGCTCTCTGGTGATGGTTTAGTTAAGCGCAGGAAAGATCAACCGACCACTCTCAACCAAGGTTTTACTGCATCCGAAAAACAACAACGGCACACCACACTAACTTATCAGCATCGTATGCACCCTGAGATAGCTAAGTTCCCACGAACACAGTTTTATCCTCAAGGTGTTTTGGTTGATGGTAAATATACCACCAGTGCGCGTAACTGGGATTACCCGCGTTATGCTTCGCGCAATATCTGGTTGAATGTGAATGGCAAGACACAAAAGGGCAATAGCAACCCTCAAGAAGTTAAAGTGGTAATGGACGAGCTAAAAACTTTTTGTGACTGGGCTGATGGCAAGGTCAAAAACCAAAAAAACGAGCCCTACGATGTTGCCATTTTGACTTTTTACAAAGGACAAGAAAAAGCCTTGCGTGATGCGTTGAAAAAGTTACCCGGAAATCAAAGTCGTTATGCTCGTTTTAATTACAAAGGTATCGCCATCAAATTGGCAACAGTAGATTACTTTCAAGGGCAAGAAGCAGATGTCGTTTTTCTCTCCATGGTGAACACGCATCGTGATGGTTTTATGGATTCGCCTAATCGACTCAACGTAGCCATTACTCGAGCCAGATATCAACTTGTTATTTCTGGTAATCATGATTACTTCAGCAACCGCTCACGCACAGAAGAGCTGAAAAATTTAGCGAATTCAGCGCAAGCCTTAGAGACTAATAGCTCTATAAATAGCAAACGCAATTCAAAATACAGGGGAAGTAAAGTTAGTGGCTAAACATAAAAAGCAACCAGTGTCAGCTAAATTAGAGTCTCAAAACCACGTCAGCGAGGTTGATGCTAGGTCTTTTTCTTTGACAATGAAAAGATCGGTCACGCTAAAGCGCTATCCTATGATTGCTCAGTTGGCTTTTTTTCGTGGGCGGCCTGATTTAGTTTCGCTGTTGGCGGCTGTGCAGAATAATTATAAAGAGATGCCTAATAGGCTTGTCGACTATTTAAGCAGGGAAAAGCTGTGGGATAGAACAGATGCTGTATTAACCTCCTTGGGTGAAGAAGTGAAAGCGACTGGGTGTTTCAACATCCAGGAGCGAGGTTTTTATCATATTTGGTATACCGATAGCGACTCACTGCTTGGAACAAGGCCAATGTTTATTCAAAGGGATACTGCTTTTTTTGAACCGAAGCAGACTATTTGGAAGAAAGGGATAGATGCTAAAAATTCGCAGTTTAAATTTGATGGTTCAGAACAGCGACTTGACGTGCAGGTTTTGGAAGAAATACTGCACAGCTCGCCCACTCGGTTGGAGCCTTCATTAGGCTTATCCACATTAACTCCTGAAGTCATTTGTTCGCCGGAAAAAGAGGCAACGATTCAGCTGAGTTGGAAACTGGGTTTTTCCATTTCTTCTTTAAAGTTACAAGGGCAAATAGAGACCTTACTGTTTAGCAATAATCGCACAACTAACCAACCACATGAGCTGGATATATCGATAGATGGGTTTGGTGAGCATTTCGTTGATGTGATGGAGGTCATCGCTCAAAAATGTAATGGCATTTGGCATCAAGAGAGTCAACGAGTCGCAGTAGAACTGGAAACTATTAAACATGATACAAACGCGGTACAGCGATTTGTGTTAGACAAGGTTTCACAAAGTAATTTGACGTTAGCGACTGAAAACTATAGCCAATGGGAAGCGTTCAATTTACCTATTAAGCCTATAAACCAACAAGATGCGAAAGCTTGGCATCAGCATTGGTTAGAGAATTATTATCGTGACGTTTACCAGCCAAGCGCGTCGGCTCGTAAGCAACAAGCGACTTGGCTCGATCAGGATGCGTTGCAAGGCTTTGAATTGCCGCTGTATCACCCACAGAACTTACTGGCAGAATTGTCGCGCGACAAGCAGCCTAAAGCATATTGGCATGCAGCGGCGCTGGCCGATTTAACCCCATCAAAGAGTAGAAAATCGCAGTTAGCGATTAATTTAGTTGAAGGAGATGCGCTGGATTTAACGAATCTTATGCATCAACTCTGCGGTGATGAGCATGTAAAAACCATCATATATTCAGATCGTTATGTTCATACTCCTCGGCAAAGTCGAAACTTAGCCGCAGTTGCGCGTTGCTTTAATGATGCGCAAGGTCAGTTGTTAACGTTAGCGGCTCAAAAAGGGAAGGAAGATATATTACCTGCTAATTGGCAGAAGCGAATAATTGAAAAGAGAAATGAAAATCATGGGCGATTTTGGATTTTTATTGGCCAACACCAAGTAAGCTGCTGGGAATGTACTTGTGGGCTTGATTTTATTAAAGAGCAAGGGGGCTCTTATATAATTGATGGCTGTCCTACCTTTATTCCAAAAGATCCAACGGAACTCCCGCAATTTTTAAAACATCAATTACAGCGTACGCTCACTGAATTACAAAGTATGGAGGTTGTTGAATAATGGCTAAGATCATCGTAAGAAATGAACAATTTCAAATAGACTTTACGCAGCAACCACTGTCCAATTTTTTTTACCAGCAACCTGGAGATAGTGAGTTATCAAAGGTGTTGCTCAGAATAGATAACGCATGGCTAGCTAAATTCATCAATCAAGCACGTTTAACTTTGCTAATTGCTTGTGAATCCATAAAAGACCTGACAGTAATTAATCTGCTGCAAAGTCAGGCCGATAAAGGCGTCCGTATCTATCTGTTATTAGGTGACGAGACCCAAAGTAAGACGGCGATTGATATGTTATCTGGCCGGTGTTTGATTCGTACCGGTATTAAACAACAAGGCACTTTATTACTGCATGATCATGCCTCTCCCCAAGCGCAAGGTTTCTTGTTGACTAGCAAAGATGTACTTTTTGATGACCAAGCTCATTCCCGAGCTATTGAGTTGGAGTCGATGCAACGAGAAGACAGCTATCGTAGTTTTTGTAAGTTATTTTGGGAGCAAGCAACTCATGAATACCTTGAGCATAATAAGCAGCAAAAAGCAGTGGTAAATCCAGATAGCAATATCGTTCCCAATCATTCGCATCATCTTTATGGCACCTTACAAGCGTGCTTAACAGATTCGCTCTCAAGCTTAAAGGCAGCAAGTGGCTCAGATTTCAATTCGTCAAACACACCATCAAAGCTATTACTGTCAACAGATTCAAAATTTGTCGACAGTAAAGCAAATGATGGAGTAGCGTTAACAGAATCAAATATCCCCAATATCTTATTTTCAGATGATGGTGACTGGCTATTACCTGATGCCCCTGATTTTTCGGTGACTAACTGGTGCCTTAAGTTATCAGCCAGTCAAAGTAAGCAAATGATCGAAGCCTTTGAGCTGGCACATGATAACGCTGCGTGGCAATTTAAACAAACAGCCACTTTGGGTGATATGCCTTCGCAGCAAGCAGTGCGCTTTAGTGATCAGCCACAAAGCATACGTACAGTTGAGCAATTCAGCAGCGAACGCTTAAATGATATATACACAGATACTATTGACGATTTTTTTGCTAAATCGGCTGATGAACTCACCCGCCACGCGACACGATGGCAACGTGATCGTCTTGCTCACTGCGTGGACTTTAGCGTTAAAATCCATCCTCCATATTGCCCGCAGGAAGCAAAAAAAGACGCTTTGTATCAAGATTGGCAGCACGCTGAAGACGATTGGCAGCGAAAATTATCAAGACTTGAATCGTTGCAAAATACGATTAATCAACAGCAAAAGAGCATAGCCGATTCGCTTAAAGGATTTATCAAAGGCTTTTTACTCGGGCAAGGGCAGTCGGTAAAACAATTCGAAAAAGAACTTGAAGCGTTAAAAGCGTGGTCAGTCACAACGGCAACACCAGCTGAGCGCGAAGCGTATCGTAAACGTCTCACTGATTTTCAACAAGGTATTCATCAGCGAAAGGCTGAGACTTCAGTGAAGTTAGATGAAGCGAAACAGCATCAGAATTGGGAAGCTAAAAAGTTGACGTTAAAAACAGAGTTAGCCCAAAAGACAGCCGTTGCAGAACAAAAACAAGCAACCTTTAAGCAAAAGAATGACGGACGAGAAGAAGCGCTTAAGCAAGCCGAGCTACATTTTATAGCGAGTTGGCAAAAGGCATCTGCCAGTTTAAATGAAAAACAGTTGAACGAATTAGCCATACCAACGGATGAAGAACCTCAAGTGAATGAATCATTATTACCTGAGGATAAGCGACTTGCGCTTTCTAATATGACAATTCTCCAAGCTAAAAACTGGAAAAAAACCATAAAAGAAAAAGTTTGGAAAAAACACTACCAAGCCTTTGCACAAGTATTAAATAATGTTGATGAAGCGAGTAAGAAAATCGAACGAGATGTTCAAGATGCAAATAAAGCGTTTGAGCAAAGCTCTTTACAACGCAAACAAGCAGAACAAGCACTGAAAGATCATGGAGTCGCTTTTACTTACCAGTCCAATCAACCCTCAGATGCATTAGATAAACAATTAGGGCTGAAAGAGGGTAATAAAGAGCAAGTCAAATTTGTGTGGCCTGCTGAAGAATTACCATCTAACCAAACTGAGCTACGCCAATATAAACAACAGCGCTATTTAATTATTGACAAAAAAGAGCAGTTTGAACAAGTCCAAAAAGACGCGGCTCGTCTCAATGCCAAAATTGTGTGTGATAAGGAGGCTGTGGATGCCTGAGCAAAAAATAGTGATCACTATCGATGATGATGGAGTCATAATAGCCAAAACCGCAGGATTTAAAGGTGAAAGTTGTTTGGAAGCGCTTGATGACCTACTCAATCTGAATGGTGTTGTAGGTGAGGTAAAAAAAACTGACGAGTATCATCAATTACAAGCGGTTAAAAAAACGCATATCCAAACCATTAAAGGCAGGTCTTAATGAGTGCAGTAATTAAGACAACCACCCCATTTTCTATTGAAGCGGTTTTGATTAAGGCGCTAGCAACTTTAGGTGCAGAGCCGCTTAAAGTCGATGCATCAAATATCACGTCTTTAAAGCACAATGGCGGTGTGCAAATTGGTGATATTTTTACAAATCGAAAAGATTATAACGGAATTCAACATTTTCGTTTTGAGCAAGGGCGTTGGATATTACGTCATGATTCAGATGAAATAAATGGACATATTACCGCTTCAACCATGGCATCACGAGAATACCTCTCTGTGCAAAAGTTTCTTACCTTGCTGAGTAAAGAGTATGACGTTACCTACCAAGACTATTTACAAGAACTTGCCGAACAAGAGCGACTTAAATTAGAAGAGCAACGCAAAGTAAGGGTGGAGGAAACCCGTTTACAGGCGATTGAAAAAGCCAAATCACAAGGGTATTCAGTTAAGGAAACTCGCAACAGTAAAGGGCAAATACAACTCGTTTTAACCCGCATGGTTTAGAGAGATGAAGTGCTACGGTGATTTTTTTAATTTGGCTCATATCGAGAGTGACAGCCTCATTTATGGGCCAGGAAAGCGATTGGTGATTTGGTTTCAAGGCTGTGCCCTTGCTTGCCAAGGTTGTTGGAACAAGGCCATGTGGTCATTTAAAGAGAATCAATTGATCCATCGAGAGCAATTGTTAGCGCGAATTTTAGCCACACCACAGATCCGTGGTGTGACTTTACTCGGTGGAGAGCCTTTGCATCAAGCGGATAATGTTTGGTGGTTGTTTGAGCAAATTAAACAACGTTCAAAGTTAACCACCTTTTTATTTACCGGGTTTGAAATGAGTGAACTTAAAGCATTTGGTTTTGCAGAGCGTATAGAGAATCTGTGTGATATTGTTGCAGTTGGTCGATATAACGAGAGTTTGCGTAATATCAATCAGCAGTGGATAGGTTCAGATAATCAACAAGTTATTTTTCCGAAAAAATCACGAGAACAAGATGCTAGAGTTTCATTAAATCAGGTGGAGTTGATTATCGACGATCAAGGTGGGATCACAACACTAGGGTTTCCAAGCGATGACCTAATTATCTTAATAAAATGATGTGCTTGTCAGGATGATGAACTCACTGTGTAGCGGTGTGTAGTGGTCAACTAATCCCGGACAGTATTTTAAAGTTTTCCTCAGCTGCAACGGGCGAAATGCCGTCGTTGAATGT
>NZ_JAUORS010000041.1:0-9014 GCF_030548165.1 Oceanobacter sp. 5_MG-2023
GACCAGGTCTGGTGTGGCGACATCACCTACATCTGGAGCGGCCGGCGATGGAGTTATCTGGCGGTGGTGCTGGATCTATACGCTCGCCGGGTTGTTGGCTGGGCCATGTCGTCCAGTCCGGATGCGGACCTGGTTGTAAAGGCTCTGGATCACGCCTGGGAGCAGCGTGGTCGTCCAGAGAAAGTCATGTTCCACTCAGATCAGGGAAGTCAGTACGCCAGTCGTAAGTTCCGTCAGAGAATCTGGCGCTATCGAATGACACAAAGCATGAGCCGGCGCGGCAACTGCTGGGACAATGCACCGATGGAAAGGCTATTCCGGAGCCTGAAATCGGAATGGATACCGGCCCTGGGTTACCGAAATCTGCCTGAGGCTCAAAAGGATGTTGGGAGCTACTTGATGGACTACTACAACCGGCAACGACCTCACTCATTCAACGGCGGCATTTCGCCTGTTGCAGCTGAGGAAAACCTTAAAATACTGTCCGGGATTAGTTGACCACTACAGCCCCTGCGCCACCCTGATATTTAATCCACACCTAAAGCTTTGTATGCAGCATCCACAGGATCAGCATAAAAACTTGTTTGGAACTTGGTAAATAATTCGACAGGGATAGAGGGTATATCCATTGCACTACTCATTGGCAACGCCACTTTTTTGGCTCCGGCATCAAAAGCAACTTGCAAACACTCGGCGATGCTTTCTACCGGTGTCACGCTGCCACCCAAGCTCATGTCACCCATCACAACCATTTGACCCTGTATCGGTTTTCCAAGCAATCCGGAAGAAAAAACCACCAAACTTGCTAGTGATAGATCGCTAAGAGACCCGGTATTCTGAAGCTCTACAATGTGAAGGTGAAAATCGTGTTCATTAACCTTTGTTCCAGCACTGATACGGGCCGCATTGGCTTTAAAAAAATCAAAAGCGATTTTAACTTTCTCTTTAGCTGCCGAAGAGTTCCATAAGCCCGAAGTCGCCAGTTTTCCTGTTCCTTTGGTAACCTGAAGCTCTACACGATACAGCCCTGGCAGGCCCTTGCTGCCAAGACCAATGGTATAAAGCGTACCGGGTTTGGAAGGTTCTTGTGGAATCAAGGAACCACCACCCTGTTCTTTTACCGAGACAAAACTTTCTTCCAGGGACTCATTATCAATATAGCTAAAGTGCACATCATAAAATTCCATACCACCAATTTTCTTTAACTGCTCTTTAACGCGGCGGCGAACCTGTAATGCGTACTCCAAACACTGGCGCATATCTTCTTTATCAAATTCGCCATGAGGGAATAACAACTTAAGCAAACCCGAAGTAGTTTTACGAACCGCAATCACATCTCGTTGGTTTAAGTTATTACCCAGTTTGAAGTACTTATCAATACTGTCAGCAAAACTGCGCTTACGCATTTCACGATAAAACTCAGCCAAATAGTCAACAATCAAACCATAACGATCGGTAAAAAATTCAGGCCGCATTTTAGGTACTTCCCAACCTGGTATATACGCATGAAAGCGATCAAAAAACGCAGAATCAATCATCGCATCAGGGAATGGAGCCAACAGGTGGCCCATTTTCACCAACGACTCAATACTCTGATTAATATTACCGATAAATACCATACCCGCAGACGCCTCCATCTGCTCACGACCACGGGCAAAAGAGCCAGATGCCATATAGTCCTTCATGATCTGCACGCCATCTTTTTCTTTAAATGAAATACCAGCGACCTCATCAAAAGCAACAAGATCCCACATACCAACCAGGCCCATTTGACGGGTGCTCATATTATAAAAAAGATTGGCGACCGTTGTTTGACCACCCGAGACCAAAATACTATTCGGCGAGCACTCTTTATAAATATGCGACTTACCCGTTCCCCTGGGGCCTAACTCACACATGTTGTAGTTGTTTTCTACAAACGGAATCATACGAGCTAACAAGTGCCACTGAACAGTCTCATCAAAGGCCGCAGGCTCCATGCCAATCGAACGGATCAAAGTTTCATGCCACTGCTGGGTCGTCAGGTGTTTACGCTTCTCAAAAAGCTCTGCCATATTCATATTAGGCATCTGAATAGGCTTCAAAATCGTCACACCAAACGGGGAACCTCTTTGGCCTTCTTCATGGTAATAATTCATGGTGGCTATACACCAGATTCCACCGACTAGCAGTTTGTCGTATTCTTTAACAATACTTGCTGAAATGTCAGCATCGCGAATACCCAGATTACTAAAACTCGCTTCATACTTGTCTATCCTCTCGTTTAAGCGCACAGAAACACGGTCAATCACCTTATAACTTCCACGCTCACGAATTAATGACTTAACCTTTTCCGCTTCATCCGGTCTGACGTAGTTATCCATTAAAATATTTTTGACATTCTGCAGCCCTTGCTCAATCACCTCAGGATCGTCGCTTGCACAATACATACCGAGCAAATACTCCAGAACATAAACAGGAACATTAGCGCCCTCTTTAATCAGCTTGGTTAAATCTTTACGCACCACACGACCGGCAAAGTGCATATTCAGTAATTCATCCAAGTCTTCATTGTCAGAAGCACTAGCAACGGGTTCATTCAATGTATTCATAATCATCCTGTCGAAAAAAGTCTTCGCTAGCCCTAAAAGAAGTCATCGGTAAATGCCAGGTCAATAGTAACCTTATAACGTTCAATTTCAGTCTCTAAATCTTTATCTTTAATAATCAAAAAGTAATCATTATTACGATTAAAATCATTACCCTGTAGAGACAAACGAACCTTCTTCACCCGATCGCTCATCGAATCAGAAACACAATCAAAAGTAATCACCTCTTCACTTGATATCAGTGTCTGACCGTTGTAAATCCCAACAACCACTGTGGTTGCAATTTTCATATCATCCACCGCATCGGTTTGTAAAAAATCGAAGCTTTGAATATTATTCACCATCTTCAAGCCAGGTTTGGCCGATATTACACCCACTTTGCTCCTGGTTCGTGCGGCGGCATTTTCACCTCGTAACGCCTTAACCGTCAGCACAGGCACGACGATCTCTTGCGGCATAATACCGCCGTGTACAAACCTTGCTCCACCAACAAAGTGGAAACGGTTAGCCCCCTTGGGAACCCAAAACCTGGTATCGCTTTCAGTGCCTGCGGTGTTCTTGGTCGAACCATAAAGCGCGTCTTTAGGCTTGGGGAGGTTCTGCCCAACCACATAGCGCTTCTTGCTTTTGATCACGTCGGTTGGTTTGTCTTCCAAGCTGGTTCTGTCTGCGGCTTCCAACTTGCCTTGCTGGAACAAGAAACCATGGTCGGCCGTCACAATAACGGTCGAGGTATTAAAGTGCATCTGTGCTTTACGAACCAGTTCGGCTAATTCATTAATCGCATCGTTAACTGCCTGAAAGGTTCTGCTCTCAGTCGCAGCCACATCACCAATCGCATCAACAACGTTGTGATACACATAAATCAAATGCTGATCTTTCAATGCCTGACGCCCCTCATCACGGGACCAGTTATGCAGTGTCTCAGCCGTAATCACCATGCCACCATAAGCCCGTAAAATCTTATTACGCTGTGTTAAACCCTGGCTCGACATTCCATTGATTAATACATCATCACTATCGCCTTTATAATCCAGGGTATTGTGCGGCAATAACGACGCCATTCCCAAAGTGGTATAACTTGGAACAACACCTAACTGACTGCTCAAGGTTGCCTTGCTGTAACGTTTTTCATTCACACGCTGCTCTAGTTCAACCGCCGCTTCATAACGGAACGCATCCGAAACAATCACCATCACACGTTTTTTTTGCGTATTATCAACCAAAGGCTTAACCGCCTGTTTATAAAATTGATGCTGCAGCGGGATATCACTTATGTGCCAATTATCCAGACGATGTTCGTTGGCTATTCTATCACCCCAGTTTTTGGCCAAATTATCGATAAACCAATAGCTGTAACATTGCTCAACGGCACTGTCGAGTTTTTTAAGCAAATCAATATGAGCCACCATAGAAGCAGCAAGATAATGACGATATGCCATATCAAACTGATAAAGCTCGCTCTGATACGCTGTATACAAAGCATCACAGCTCGGATAATGAAACCCTTCCTCGTGAGTTTTACGCAGTTGGAATAATCGTATCGACGCCTCAAGCGCATCATAAATATTTCGATAGCGCCTGCGCGTATCATCATCTTTATGGCGAGAAGCCCAATAGTTATCGCGACGTTGCCCTAGCACATCACTAAAGCTTTGCAACTCACGTAAATTCGCCTCAGGAATAACATCCGCCATCGATACAATAATTTGTGCTTCCACCGCTTCAAAGGTCGCCACCGGTGCCAAAGACGCCAATGGAATACCCTTCAATTTTTCACGAATATTTAAACTATCCGATACCCAGCCAGAGACCTTATCAAAAGCAGTGTAATAACGAGAGCTATCACGCCACCGCGAATTCAAGGCACGAACCGATGCTTGTGCAGTTGCCGAAGGCAATAGTTGGTTAGCCGCCCAATCAGGAATATCCCCCAGGTTTTCACAAAAACCCGTTACCAACAGGCGAATCATAAAGCGGCCAAAATTAAAGGCGACATCACCTTTTAACTCTTCAACACTCGGCTGATAACCAAAATACAGCTGCAACTGCTCAACAAAGGTTTTCTGCAGGCCAAACTTTAAAAAGTCATCCACCATCGGCGGAGCAGACTCAAGCCCAAGATCATTTTCTGCCGCCTGTAATGCCATGGCGAAAATAATATGATTGACATCTGCATCTTCAGCTTTTGCCAATATCGCCATCATCGCCAGATCAATCGCCAATTCATCAGCGTTGGGATACAGCCACTTTTTAAGGTGAGTCAACCGGCTCTTGCTGCCTAAAAACTTATCCCGTTGCGCTAAATGTGCACGCATTGACTGCTGATGAAGCCCCAGATCGTTAAAAATAATTGACACTCTGTCGGCAAAAAAGCTTCTCGAATAGAGCTTGATATCCAACAGCCAGTCATCTTCAACACTCGGTTCTGCATAAGGAAAGTACAACAAGTATTTTCCTACGGTATCTTCCAACTCCAATTTCAGCTTAATACCCAGTTGGGACTCACCTTTCATATTTAAAACAGTCACGTCATCCAGATTAAGACTATAAATATCGGTCTCAAAATCATTGCTGGCGTCATACCAGAAAACCAAACGATGGCCTTCCGTAAAGAATGCTTGCTTCAATCCGTCGGTTAATTGTGTGATATTCATTAAAATAATTACCCAACCATCGCTACTTAAATCTATTTAATTTACTTACGTTATGCTTTACGAGACTTCGGCAAGCTCTGGAAAAGCCCCCAGATTGCCAGCTTCTATGACAAGTCAGCAATTTAAAATCTCCCAATACAATCCATAGTTCCGGTTTTATGGGGAATAGCCACATTTCAGGGCTATTTTACTTATTTAAGCCAGCAGCGCCAAATATTCAAGTTTTATTAATATTGATTTCTTAATGTTTAGTCCCTTCCATAATTTTTTCATCAATACTTTTCAATCCACTTAACAGCATACGTCCCATGAACCGACTCGGTTTCGATGCTAAAACCTTATAACCCATTTCTGCTGCATCCACCATTGCTTTGGCTGTCCCTTCTACGGCAACTCCAGCGCCTGCAAAGATAGCCTCAACGGCATCACCACCATTTTTATACTTGTCTGAAGCATGGTTAATACCATCTATAGTGGCAAAAAAACCCAGCCCTCCAAGACCCGTCAGAATTGCATCTCCTGCTGTATCACCAATATCGACGATAGAACCTCCCAGAGCCCTATCTACTACACTGGTAATATCTACATTACTGTAGCCTCCATCCATGGCGCCAGTCGTTAGGGCCACTTCAGAGGTGGCAATGACAGGGATTGATTCCTCAACACTGTAAATATATGTCTCGCTATCTGTTGCCTTAATCTGAAATTCAACACCATCGATAACAATATCAGTATCTTCATGATTAAAGTGCTCATGCAACTGACCACCAGTATCGGCGGCGACCAATTGCTCAAAATAGGCACCTTTGGTTAACGCAGCTAATCCCGCGAGACTTTCAGTAGACAAAAATAATGATTCCCACCATATATCTACATCAGACATATCTGAAAAATTAGTATTTACGCTTCTGAGGGCATCATAAACATCCCCGGCATTATCTATATCATTCCAAACTGAGACAGGCACTGATAATGCAGCCAACCAAAAAGATTTTTGTAAAAGATTAGAATTAAAGTTTTCCTGGCAACCGTAACATTCAACATAACGATTAGCCTCTGCCAGCGCAGCAGAAATACGCATAATGGCTTTTTCTCTCAACTGATCTAAATGAGAATTTAAATCATTTAATTCATCCTCATACTGAATATCAATATTTTCTCTCAAGACATCCAGTTCTGAGATTGCCTTATCAATTTCGACAAAATCAGGGCCATCCAAATATTTAAGCTTATCCCACCAAGAAAAACTATTATAGGAAACTGTCCATTGCCAGTCAATTTCTCTACGTCGCGCTTTAAGAAATAACCATGAAGCATATATATGACCTCTTGTTTTTAACAAGGGTATTTGGTGGCGAATTTTTTTTAACTTATTATCTACTTCCGACTTGGCGTTATTGAATTCTGCTTTCAGACTTTTTGTTAATTTATTTTGATTTAATGTTGAAATACGTTCATTCAATAGCGGCTGGTAATACTCCAGTAGCTTCATCACCAAATGATTGGAGTCAGCAGCTGACTTGGCTTCAGAAACCAAGCTTTGAAGACTGTTAATTGACGGATCTACAGTTGCCGTCTCAAGACTTTTTAGCCACTTATGGTAAGTGGTTATATATTTATTATCATAATACTTAATAACCATAACCAACAGCACAACGACAATAGGAAAAGCCATTAGTAATTCAATAGTTGTTAATTCCAGCAGCAATGCGCTTTCAAGTGACTTTTCTGCGTTTAAGTAGGCCGTAAAAAAGCCCGGAACAGCCACGACCATCAGCCCTAAAATAACCTGATTCAACTGTTTTCGACATAAAAACTTATGATTATCTATAGCCTCTTGCATTGACAATGAAAAGGCAGGATTTATCTCTGGGTTAGTCATTATAGATGCTCCGACGTTTTGCCATGTATGGCTTTTACTTCCGCTAACAAGTCACCAAACTTGCCGTAGTTTACTTTTACGCCGTCGTCCAGGTCTAACCGGATGCGCATGTCGGCGAAGTGTTTGAGTTTGTCGTCAAACTCGGTGAGTTCGGTTTGTTGTTTTTGCAGTGTGTTTATTTCTTTTTCTAGCTTTTTAATTTCAGCGGCGGAGTCACTCGCCAGCTTGTCGCTTTCCAGGTTGTCGATGTGGGCGCTGAGTTTTGCGGTGAGCGGGATGACGTATTCGGTACGCATACGCGCGAGTGTGCTTTCGTTGTAACGATGTAAGTACACTAAGCACTGGAAGGCTTTTTGTTTACCACTGCTAAACAACCAATAGATTGGGCGTTTTTTGTAAGTTTGCATGTGGTCTTTGTAGAATTTATCGCAAAGGTAACGACGGATGGTATCGCGGCTGTCTTCGCCTTTTTTCGGTGATAGGTTGGCGGCTAAGAAGTCGAGGTTTTCTTCTAGGCTTTCCGCAGGCCACGCCACAGATATAAACTCAACCAAGCGGTTAGCGGCATCATCGGCAAACCATTCTTTATCGGTGAGAGGAATAATGCCGTCGTCGTCGGCCGGGAATTTGGTGTACGCGCCTCTTTCAACTAAGTCATCAAAGCCTTCGTTGCCGCTATTGGCATAAATAAGACCTGGCTCATCTAAGCTGTAACGGCCCATCATGCAGCCGATTGCATAAGAGACTAGCTCGGCCATGGTGTCTTCACGGAAGCGGGCATTGCGCTCTTCTTCGGTGCCTTTTATACCGTAGCGATAGGCTGGGTTTACCGTAAGAGTTATTTGCTCGATGGGGACTTCTGGAGTGAGCTCATCTTGCAAGCCATAAGCATCTATGAAGAGGCGGTTATTTTCCTCCTCTAAACGCCTCACCTCGTCGAAGGTGTCACGGTTCTGGCCGTTCCAAACTGTGTAGCTGGATTCAAGTGTGGTATTAGATTCTGATAAAGCTGATAAGATGGGGGGATATTGGAAATCCCAAGAACGCTCGTAGGCATTCCAGTCCAGCTTATTAAGCTTAACAAGCGAACGGGCATTTCCGCTCGGACTCTGCCCGCATTCAATCATTGGAATTTTCCCGACATCCGTAACCTGATTAGAGAGTGTCGGGCTGACAAGACTTAGGAAATAGTCAGACACTCTGGAGTTTAATATTGCAAGGAGATTGAAATCATCGCTTTCAGAAAAAAGACAAGGTGAGTTTTCACCAAAATTTACATCTTTAGTTTTCAATCTAAAAGAAAGCGTTCCCGATGTAATTCTGGACCAAGTGATTCCAGTTTTGTCGTAATAGCTAGAGTCCCTAAGTCGATAGTTATTTCCGCTATTAGCGATCTCTTGGCCATTGTTTTTCAGATTCAAAACAGACTCTCTGTTCCCATACCAACGTCTAAAATCACCACCTCTCACAATTGGAAACCACTTCTTGTTACTACTTACCTGAAATTTCAATTGTATTTCTTGGCAGTTAACCTCAAACCATTCTCTATAAAACCGGTCATTATCTCCCGTGCTAATCCCAGATTTAAGCTCAGACCAATTGTGTAATTGCTCAAAGCTTGAAAAAATGTCAAATACTCTATTTGGTGCCCAGTAGACTATAGTCGCTCCAGGTATTTCTAAAAACTTTCTCTGATCAACCTGGTGTATATCAGATAGATTTTTAGTTAGAAATACCTGCTTTTTATTTGCCGATTGCGGGGCTTTGTTTAAGTCAACATAGCTACCAACAAAGCCATCTACCTGGAGGTTTGTTCTGGTTGAATATCCCGGACACCTCAAGAAGAGATAAACTCTTCACCAACAGAGGTGCCAACCATGAGCCAGA
>NZ_JAUORS010000042.1:0-8791 GCF_030548165.1 Oceanobacter sp. 5_MG-2023
AGCCCCCGAAGGGCGCGGGTTGCCGCCGTCCAGTGCGGTGTTGACGAATTTGAAAAGGACTCGTCATTTCGCTGCATACGTCGCCTTGCCCTGAACAACGGCAACACTCGCGCAGAGCCGTGCAGGATTAAATAGATGCCCCTATAGTTCGTTAGATCGGCCAGAATGACTCCGCACCTGGGGGGCATCTGGAGGCATTCGTTGGTATCAAGGGCAAGTTGTGACCATTACTCGTTTTATCCCGTACTACTCCGCTCGATGGCTATCTGCCCGTTTTATCCTCTTGTCAGCCGCCGGGCTGGCTGTCGTGTTCCTGCTATTGCTGAGTCCGGCTGAGGCGGCAATAACCAGTGCTGCATCCAAAACGTTACCAGAGCCTGCGGCCAACCTTGATCTTACGGCAGAAGAACGTACCTGGTTGCTGAACCATCAGACGATCCGGGTACACAACGAGACCAACTGGGGGCCATTCAACTACCACGAATACGGTCGTCCCAAAGGCTATTCGATCGAGTTTATGGATTTGCTGGCCGAAAAGCTGGGTATCCAGGTGGAGTACATCACCGGCCCAAGCTGGAGTGAGTTTATGACGATGCTGGGCACTCAAGAACTGGATGTGATGCTCAATATTGTCCAGACCGAAGATCGCAGCCAGTTTATTCTGTTTACCGAGCCATACGTTACCAATCCTCCAGGTCTTGTGGTGCGTGATGACAATCATGACGTCCGTGACCTGAGGGATCTGAACGGTCGGGTTTTGGCGATTCCCAAAGGGTTCTATTATCAGGAGCTTATCGAACGTTATTTCCCGGGCATTCAACTGTTGCTGTTGACCGACCAACTGGAAACCCTCAAAGCAGTATCCTTTGGCCACGCTGACGCGACCATCGGCGGTATAGCGATTCAGAACTACCTGATGCGCAAGCATCTGATCAACAATACCAAGGTCATTGGTGGTCTCGACGACCCGCGTTTTGAAAATAACCTGCGGATGGGCATTCGGCCTGACTGGGGGATATTGCGGGATATTTTGCAAAAAGCACTGGAATCCGTCACCGAGCAGGAACTAAGCAACCTGGGGCGTCGCTGGCTCAGCAGTGGCTTGCAGAGAACCCAGGTGTTGCAACTGGACAAGGAAGAAAAAGACTTCCTGGCCGCTCACCCGGTATTACGAGTTCATAATGAAATGGACTGGCCGCCGTTCAACTTCAATGAACAAGGCAAGCCCAAAGGGTTTTCGATTGATGTGATGGATCTGATTGCTCAAAAGACCGGCTTTCGTATTGAGTACATCAGTGGCCCGGGTTGGGGGGATTTTCTTCATATGATCAGCAATCGCCAGCTGGATATGATGCTCAATATTGTGAATACCCCGGAGCGGCGGCAGTACATCCGTTTTACCCGTCCGTATGCTGTTAATCCAAACATTATTGCCAGTAAAAAAAGTAACAAATACGAACACATCGACAGCCTGAAAGGTAAAACCGTTGCTGTCCCGCGAGGTTTTTTTTATGAAGAAGTGCTCGGCAAGGAATACCCGGAGATCAAACTGCATCTGGTGAAAAATGCCATTGACGGGCTGAAAGCCGTTTCCATTGGCAAGGCTGATGCGGCAGTCGGCGAAGCGGCGGTCTTTAACCACCTGATTGCCGGCAATATGTTGAACGACCTCACCATTTCCGGTGAAGTCGATATTGGCCAACCGGATCTGGCCAATTTACGGATTGGCGTCCGTTCGGACTGGCCGATTCTGCAGGGAATTATGGACCGTGCCGTGGACTCCTTGTCCCGTGATGAGCAAGCAACTATTTCCCAGCGCTGGATGGGCAATGAAAACTATATTGCCAGACCCGGCAGCGGTATGGCGCTGACCGCCAGCGAAAAAGCCTACCTGGAAAAACAGCCCAACATTACTTATTGCGCCAACCCCGACTGGATGCCGCTGGAAAAAATCGGCACGGGCGGTAAGCACGAAGGCATGGTGGCGGATTATCTGGGCCTGATGGCCGACCGTATCGGGATTGGCCTGACTCTGGTTCAGACCGACAGTACCGCGCAGTCGCTGGAGTACGCCAAAAGCCGTCGTTGCGACATCATGTCGGCGGCATTTGAAACTCCGGACGCCGTACGTCAGCTGAACTTCACCAAACCATATTTGCGTTTGCCACTGGTGATTGCCATTCAGGAACGATCGTTGTTTGTGGATGGACTGAAATCACTCGACCAGCAAACCATCGGAGTGCCTCAAGGATATGGGTTGCTGACCAAGCTGCAGCAGGATTATCCGAGCCTGGAGGTGATTGAACTGCCCGATATCAGCACCGGTCTGCGCCAGGTTGAAGAAGGCCGGATATTCGGCATGATTGGAGCGATCGCCCCGATCGGTCATGCCATCCGCAAGGACCGTTTTATTGATCTCAAGATTGGTGGCCGTCTGGATGAAGACTGGAAGCTGGCAATTGCTGTGCGTAACGATACGCCCGAGCTGCTTTCGATGTTTAATAAAGCCACCGACTACATCACCGAAGAAGAGCGTTCCAAAGTGTTTCAGCGCTGGGTCGCCGTGACATTTGAGCAACAGGTGAATTACCACTTGGTGTGGAAGCTGGCAGCGCTAGTGTCAGTGATTATGCTGGCCATTGTGCTTTGGAACTGGAAGCTGGCGCGTCTGAACCAGCGTTTGAAAACCGAAATGGAATTGCGGCATCAGGCGGAACAGCAACTGCAAGACACCAACTCCGAGCTGAATCGTAAAAACAGCGAGCTGTCGATACTGTCCACAACCGATAACCTGACTGGTCTGGCGAATCGTCTGTCGATTGAGCGTCAGCTGGACAAGGTGCTGGAAGATCAGCAGCGGGAAGGATCGTCTTTCTCTGTCATCATATTGGATATCGACCACTTCAAGCAGATCAACGACCAGTATGGCCATTTGCTGGGGGATGAAGTACTGAAGCGCATGGCCCGTCTGCTGGAAGATAATACGCGCACCAGCGACCAGATTGGCCGTTGGGGTGGGGAAGAATTCATGATTATTCTGCCAGATACCAGCGCAGCGCTTGCCTATCGGTTGGCAGAAAAAATACGCACAGCCATTGCCGCGGAACAGTTCGAAGATGCTGATCACGTCACTACCAGTATTGGCCTGGTTGAAAGCCTCCAGCCCGGGCAGAGTGCCCGCCAACTGCTGCTGAAAGCCGACAAGGCTCTTTACCAGGCCAAAAGCCGAGGGCGTAATTGCGTCGTGGTCGCTGTAATTGCAGGTGGCGACGAGACCTGTTACGCCTCTGAAGCAACGGACTGAGCCAGAGCACTGGTGAATGTCCGGAGCTATGAAACAACCATCATAAAACACTTGTTCATGGTCTGTGGGTCAAGATTATCAACGGTTGATGCTCCCTGGAACCGCCCCCTCTAACCAGTCGTTCTGCAACGCGGTACACTGGAGGTATCTGGAGGAGACTATGAATCTGAACAGCCTGACGGAAGACCTTGCCAATCAACTACTGCTGCGCCACTGGCGTCTGGCGACGGCGGAATCCTGCACTGGTGGCGGTATCGCTGCTGCCTGTACCGACCTGCCTGGCTCATCAGCCTGGTTCGATTGCGGGTTTGTGACCTATTCAAACGAGGCCAAGATGCAACTGCTGGATGTATCGAAAGAGACGCTGGTGGTGGATGGTGCGGTCAGTGAAGCGACGGTCAGAGAAATGGTGGCTGGTGCGGTGAGTAACAGCCGTGCTGATGTGGCGGTGTCGGTCAGTGGTATCGCCGGGCCGGGTGGAGCCGTACCCGGCAAACCGGTCGGTACCGTCTGGTTTGCCTGGGGGAATCATCGCCGTATTGGTGCCGAATGTTGCCATTTTGATGGTGATCGTGCCGCGGTACGCCAGCAAGCCATTGCCCATGCCATCCTGGGGTTGACCCGCTGGCTGGAGCAGGCATAAAAAACTGTGAATCCATCCAGTAAAAAACACTTTGCCGGGTTGGCGCTGATAGGAATTTGTGTTTAACTACTGGTCAAATTTACAGTAAAAACTTTCCGGGCCAGCCAGTGAATTTGACGCCCTGGTGATTAGAGGATATTCAATGGACGCGAACAAACAAAAAGCCCTTGACGCTGCTCTGGGTCAGATTGAACGTCAGTTTGGCAAGGGTGCCATCATGAAGATGGGCGAGCAGCCCCGTGAAGCCATTCCCGCGGTTTCTACCGGTTCCCTCGGGCTGGATATCGCGCTCGGCATCGGCGGTTTGCCAATGGGGCGTATTGTTGAAATTTACGGGCCGGAAAGTTCAGGTAAAACCACCCTGTGTTTATCAACCATGGCGCAGGCGCAGAAACAGGGCAAGACGGTTGCCATTATCGATGCGGAACATGCGCTGGACCCTCTGTATGCCGAAAAACTCGGTATCGACCTCGACAGTCTGCTGGTTTCCCAACCGGATACCGGTGAGCAGGCGCTGGAAATCTGCGACAGCCTGGTACGTTCTGGCGCGGTCGATGTCATTGTGATTGACTCTGTGGCAGCGCTGACTCCAAAAGCCGAAATCGAAGGGGAAATGGGCGACAGCCACGTTGGCCTGCAAGCCCGGTTGATGTCTCAAGCGCTGCGTAAAATTACCGGTAACGTCAAAAACGCCAACTGTCTGGTGATTTTTATCAACCAGATTCGGATGAAAATCGGCGTTATGTTTGGCAGCCCGGAAACCACCACCGGTGGTAATGCCTTGAAGTTTTATTCCTCCGTTCGTCTTGATATCCGCCGTACGGGTTCGGTCAAGCAGGGTGATGAAGCCATTGGTAACGAGACCCGTGTCAAAGTGGTCAAGAACAAGGTCGCTCCTCCCTTCAGACAAGCAGAATTCCAGATCATGTATGGCGCGGGTATCTACCATATGGGCGAGATTATTGATCTGGGTGTGAAGTGTGAACTGGTACAGAAAGCCGGTGCCTGGTACAGCTACCAGAACAACAAGATCGGACAGGGCAAGGCCAATGCCGCCGCATATCTGGAAGAGCATCCGGAAATTGCCGCTGAAATCGAAGCCGGTATCCGTGCCCAGCTGATTGTTGTCCCCAACCTGGAGCAGCCCGCCGACAAAGACAATGTCGAAGCCAAAGAAGACTGAGCCATGCACTATCGCCAGTCTGGTGGAACTGCGCCCGCAGCTACGCCAGGCTGGTATCGACCTGCTGTCCCGCCGCGAACACAGCCGTGATGAATTACACAGTAAGCTGACACGCCGTTTTTATGGACAAATCGACGACGCTATCCGTCTTTCTTTCGAGCCATTACTGACCGATATTCTGGATGATTTTGCTCAGCGGGGCTGGCAAAGTGATGAGCGTTTTGCCCGATTTTTTTTGCGTACCCGTTTTCAGCGGGGGCAGGGGCCATTACGTATCCAGCAAGAGTTGCGGCAGCGACGGGTTGCTGACGATATTGTCCGCATGACATTGGCAGACAGCGATGCTGACTGGTTTGAATTGGCCAGAGCCGGAGCCGCCAAAAAATTGGGGGTGCGTGGCGAACTGGCCAAAATCCGCCTTGCTGATCAGAAAGAAAAAGCCCGTCTTTACCGTTTTCTAGGCTATCGCGGGTTTAACCCAGACCAGATTCAGTACGCACTGGATGCCTGTTGTGAAGCTCACGACGAGCAGGACGAGCGCTGGGACTGGTAGTACTCAGGAAAACGCACAGCCTGCCTTGATGCCCACCTTTTTCAGGATAATGGCCAACGGACAAAAGCCGGTAAACGCGGCTTGAAACAGATTGGCGCCAACAAAGGCAGTAAACCAGAGCCAGTACACATGGTGAAACTGGGACAGGGCCACACTCACTAAAATAAAGCATCCGGCAAGCGCAAGTACCATACGGTCGACATTCATGGCTATAACCTCGAGTCAAGTAAATTTCAGGGGGAGTATGTGAATGTATCTGCGATATCAGAACATTCAAATATAACTGTATGGTTATTTTGTTTTGAGGTCAGGTCAAGCGATTTCTTGTGAATTTCTGCTTTGCAAGAGGGCAGGACTCGGACAAAGCGGAGCAAACCGCTATACTGCCGCTTTGATGCAACCAACCTTCGGAATTACGCCCTCGTATGAAAAGCGCAGATATTCGCCAGGCATTCCTCGATTTCTTTGCCTCCAAAGGGCACGAGGTGGTGCCATCCAGTCCTTTGATTCCTGCCAATGATCCAACGCTGCTGTTTACCAACGCTGGCATGGTGCAGTTCAAGGATGTCTTTCTCGGACAAGACCAGCGCAGCTACAGCCGAGCGGTCTCGTCACAGCGTTGTGTTCGCGCTGGTGGCAAGCACAACGACCTAGAGAATGTCGGTTACACCGCCCGTCATCACACTTTCTTTGAAATGCTGGGTAACTTCAGCTTTGGTGATTATTTCAAAGAAGACGCCATCCGCTTTGCCTGGGAGCTACTGACCTCAAAAGACTGGCTGGGCCTGCCGGTCGAGAAGCTGATGGTCACGGTATATGCCGATGATGACGAAGCCTTTGACATCTGGAATAAAAAAATGGGTGTCCCGGCAGATAAAATTGTCCGCATCGGTGACAACAAAGGCAGTCGTTTTGCGTCAGACAACTTCTGGCAAATGGGTGACACCGGGCCTTGTGGCCCTTGCTCTGAAGTTTTTTATGACCACGGCGAGCATATTTGGGGTGGGCCTCCAGGATCACCGGAAGAAGACGGCGATCGCTTTATCGAAATCTGGAATATCGTTTTTATGCAGTTTGACCGTCAGCCCGACGGTGAAATGCTGCCATTGCCAAAACCATCGGTAGACACCGGCATGGGGCTGGAGCGTATTGCAGCCATCAAGCAAGGTGTTCACAGCAATTACGAAATCGACTTGTTCCAGGCGTTGCTGGCGGCTGCGGCGAAAGCCACCGGCTGTCAGGACACCGAGAACAAGTCGCTGCGGGTGATTGCCGACCATATTCGTTCTACCAGCTTTCTTGTGATCGATGGGGTTCTGCCGTCCAACGAAGGCCGTGGTTACGTTTTGCGTCGTATTATTCGCCGTGCCGTTCGTCATGGTCATATGCTGGGCGCTCCGATTGGCTTTTTCCACACTCTGGTCCCGGCACTGGTTGAACAGATGGGTGAGGCCTATCCTGATTTGGCTGAACTGTCGTCTCATGTGCAAAAGGTACTGCGTCTGGAAGAAGAGCAGTTCGCCAAGACCCTCGACAAGGGCATTGCGATTCTGAATGCCGCGATTGAAACACTGGAAGGCGACACCATTCCCGGTGAAACCGCTTTCCGCCTGTATGACACTTACGGTTTCCCGCTGGATTTGACCGCCGACGTAGCACGTGAGCGTAATCTCAAGGTAGATGAAGCCGGTTTTGATGTCGAAATGGACAAGCAGCGTCAAAAAGCCCGTGCTGCCGGTAACTTTGGTGCCCAGCATGGCACCGGACTGACGATTGACGGTGATACCCGGTTCTGCGGTTATGACGCACTGGAGAATACCGGTACGGTGAAAGCACTGTTCAAAAATGGCGAAGCCGTGGCCGAGCTACAAGCCGGTGACGAAGCCACGCTGGTACTGGACGAAACCGCTTTTTACGCCGAAAGCGGTGGTCAGGCAGGGGATACCGGCTTTCTGACTGCAGCCGGGGTTGTGTTCCAGGTTAAGGACACCACCAAAGAAGGCAAGAACCACTTGCATCAAGGGGTGCTGGTCGAAGGCCAGGTTAAGGCCGGAGATACACTGACCGCCACGGTTGATGCCGAAAAGCGTTTGGCGACCTCCTTGCATCACTCGGCTACTCACCTGTTACACGCTGCCTTGCGCACAGTATTGGGTGCCCATGTGGCGCAGAAAGGCTCGCTGGTAACGTATGACAAGTTACGCTTCGACTTTTCTCATCTGGAAGCGATCAAGCCGGACGAACTGCAGCAGATTGAAACCCTGGTGAATCGCCAGATTCGTGCCAATACGCCAGTGACAACCCGACTGATGGATATCGATGCTGCCCGTGAAACCGGTGCCATGGCATTGTTTGGTGAGAAGTACGACGATGAAGTCCGGGTGCTGTCGATGGGAACCGACGACTTTTCGGTCGAACTGTGTGGTGGTATTCACGCCGCCCGTACCGGTGATATCGGCCTACTGAAAATCAGCTCCGAAAGTGGTATTGCTGCAGGGATTCGCCGTATCGAAGCGGTGGCAGGGCAAGCCGCACTGGATTTTGTTGGACAGCAGGAACAGGTGCTCAAGGGCATCGCGACGTCTCTGAAAGGCACCACGGAAACCGTAGGTGACAAAGTAGAGCAACTGCTGAACCGCACCAAAACACTGGAAAAAGAGCTGGAAGCCTTGAAGTCCAAACTGGCCAGCAGCGCCGGTTCCGATCTGGCTGACAATGCCAGGGAAATCAACGGCGTCAAGGTGCTGGCAGCCCGTCTGGAAGGTGCTGATGTCAACGCCTTGCGTAATATCATGGATCAATTGAAAAACAAGCTGGGCAGCGCCTTGATCATGCTGGCCGCCGAAAATGACGGCAAAGTGACGTTGTTGGCAGGTGTTACCAAAGACCTGATCAAGTCGGCCAAAGCCGGTGATGCGGTCAAGGCCTGTGCAGAATACGTCGATGGTCGTGGTGGCGGTAAGCCCGAAATGGCTCAGGCGGGTGGTCAAAAACCCGCCGGTATTGATGATGCCCTGGCCGCGTTTGAGCGCTGGGCAGCATCCGTCGTCTGATTGACCGGATATGCCCGGCCAATCGGGCAAACCGACAAGAGACATGAGTATGGAT
>NZ_JAUORS010000043.1:0-5812 GCF_030548165.1 Oceanobacter sp. 5_MG-2023
GTATCAATCGAGAAGTACGCAGCATCTGCACCCGACAGACCGAAACTCACGCCATCAGAAATATCAGCAGAGTCATCAGCAGTGGCGGTATAAATCACACTGCCGGCACCGCTGTTTTCATCGATCGCGGTAGCCGTCGCGCCAGACGTAATGCTTGGCGCTGCTTCATCCAGGTTATTGACCGCCAGCGTCACGGCTTGGTCGGTGTAGTTACCGGCCCCATCGGTAGCGGTGACAGTAAAGCTGTAGCTGGACTTGGTCTCGTAATTGGCATCCGCCAATAACGTCACTTCGCCGGTGGCTGAATTAATGCTGAACAGCCCTGCATCGGCTCCCGAGAGGCTATAAACCGCCGTCGCATCATCCGTCGCTGCGGTGTAAATCACCGTGTTCTCACCGGAGTTCTCATCAATGACATCCGCCAACGTACCGGAGGTAAATACAGGCCCCACTTCATCCAGGTTATTCACTGCCAGGGTAACAGTTTGATCGGTGTGGTTACCCGCCCCATCGGTAGCGGTGACAGTAAAGCTGTAGCTGGACTTGGTCTCGTAATCGGCATCAGCCAACAAAGTCACTTCGCCGGTATTGATACCAATGGTGAAGTAAGCCGCATCAGTGCCGCCAAGGCTAAACGTTACTCCATCGGAGATATCTGCGGAATCATCGGCCGCCGCGGTATACACCACCTGCCCGGCACCGCTGTTTTCATCGATGGCAGTCGCGGTATCACCAGAGGTAATCGTCGGTGCTGCTTCATCGAGGTTATTGACCGCCAGGGTGACGGTTTGATCGGTAAAGTTACCAACCCCATCAGTTGCTGTGACTACAAATGAATAGCTGGCTTTGGCTTCGTAATCGGCATCCGCCAACAAAGTGACTTCGCCGGTGGCTGAGTTGATGCTGAAATCCGCCGCATCGTCGCCTGAGAGCGAGAAAACCACACCATCAGAAATATCGGCAGAGTCATCCGCAATGGCGGTATACACCACAGTACTGGCACCGCTATTTTCGTCGATCGCAGTGGCGATAGCGCCAGATGTAATGCTTGGTGCCACTTCATCCAGGTCATTGACCGCCAGCGTGACGGTTTGATCGGTAAAGTTACCCGCCACATCAGTAGCGGTGACGGTAAAGCTGTAACTAGCTTTTGTTTCGTAATCGGCATCCGCCAATAACGTCACTTCGCCGGTGGCTGAGTTGATGCTGAACAGTGACGCATCTATACCAGACAACGAATAAACCGCTGCCGCGTCGTCCGTGGTCGCGGTGTAAATAACCGAGCTGGCACCAGAATTTTCGTCAATGGCGGTCGCTGTTGAACCGGATGTAAATGCCGGTGCCACTTCATCCAGATCATTGACCGCCAAGGTGACGGCTTGGTCCGTGTGGTTACCGGCCCCATCGGTGGCGATTACAGTAAAGTTGTAGCTTGGTTTGGTCTCGTAATCAGCGTCGGCTAATAAGGTCACTTCACCGGTGCTGGCATCAATCGAGAAGTACGCAGCATCTGCACCCGACAGACTGAAACTCACACCATCAGAAATATCAGCAGTGTCATCAGCAACAGCGGTATACACCACTTGCCCGGCACCGCTGTTTTCATCGATGGCAGTGGCCGTAGCGCCAGAAGTAATCGTCGGTGCCACTTCATCCAGGTTATTGACTGCCAAGGTGACGGCTTGGTCCGTGTGGTTACCAGCCCCATCGGTAGCGGTGACGGTAAAGCTGTAACTGGACTTGGTCTCGTAATCAGCGTCGGCCAATAAGGTGACTTCACCGGTGGCCGAGTTGATGCTGAAATACGCAGCATCTGCACCCGTCAGACTGAAACTCACACCATCAGAAATATCAGCAGTGTCATCAGCAACAGCGGTATACACCACTTGCCCAGCACCGCTGTTTTCATCGATGGCAGTCGCGGTATCACCAGAGGTAATCGTCGGTGCGACTTCATCGAGGTTATTGACCGCCAGCGTAACGGCTTGGTCCGTGTGGTTACCAGCTCCATCAGTAGCTGTGACGGTAAAGCTGTAGCTTGGTTTGGTCTCGTAATCAGCGTCGGCCAATAAGGTGACTTCACCGGTTACCGAGTTGATACTGAATAGCGCAGCATCGGCTCCCGAGAGGCTATAAACCACCGTCGCGTCATTGGTTGTGGCTGTGTAAATAACCGAGCTGGCACCAGAGTTTTCATCAATGGCATCCGCCAGACTCCCGGAGTTAAATACCGGTCCTGACTCATCCAGATCATTGACCGCCAGCGTCACGGTCTGATCAGTGAAGTGACCGGCGCCATCGGTGGCAGTTACAGTAAAACTGTAGTTTGGTTTGGTCTCGTAGTCGGCATCCGCCAACAAGGTGACTTCGCCGGTGCTGGCATCAATCGAGAAGTACGCAGCATCTGCACCCGACAGACTGAAACTCACACCATCAGAAATATCAGCAGTGTCATCAGCAACAGCGGTATACACCACTTGCTCGGCACCGCTGTTTTCATCGATGGCAGTGGCCGTCGCGCCAGAAGTAATCGTCGGTGCCACTTCATCGAGGTCATTCACCGCCAGGGTGACGGCCTGATTGGTAAAGTTACCAGCCCCATCGGTGGCGGTGACAGTAAAGCTGTAACTGGACTTGGTCTCATAGTCGGCATCCGCCAACAAAGTCACTTCGCCTGTAGCGGAGTTGATGCTGAACAGTGACGCATCTGTACCTGAGAGACTATAAACCGCCGTCGCATCATTGGTTGTGGCTGTGTAAATAACCGAGCTGGCACCAGAGTTTTCATCAATGGCATCCGCCAGACTCCCGGAGTTAAATACCGGTCCTGACTCATCCAGATCATTGACCGCCAGCGTCACGGTCTGGTCAGTGGAGTGACCGGCCCCATCGGTGGCGGTGACGATAAAGCTGTAGCTTGGTTTGGTCTCGTAATCAGCATCAGCTTTTAGAGTCACTTCGCCAGTATTGGTATCAATGGTGAAGTAAGCCGCGTCAGTGCCGCCAAGGCTAAACGTTACGCCGTCCGAAATATCAGCAGAGTCATCAGCGGTGGCGGTATACACCACTTGCCCAGCACCAGAGTTTTCATCGATGGCAGTCGCGGTGTCACCAGAGGTAATCGTCGGTGCCACTTCATCGAGGTTATTCACCGCCAGCGTGACGGCTTGGTCCGTGTGGTTACCCGCCCCATCGGTAGCGGTGACGGTAAAGCTGTAGCTTGGCTTAGTCTCATAGTCGGCATCCGCCAACAAAGTCACTTCGCCTGTAGCGGAGTTGATGCTGAACAGTGACGCATCTGTACCTGAGAGACTATAAACCGCCGTCGCGTCATCGGTCGCTGCGGTGTAAATCACCGTGTTTTCACCGGAGTTTTCATCAATGGCATCCGCCAGAGTCCCGGAGTTAAATACCGGTCCTGACTCATCCAGATCATTCACATCCAGCGTCACGGCTTGGCTATCTTGTAAACCCGCGCCGTCGGTGGCGGTGACAGTAAAGCTGTAGCTTGATTTGGTCTCGTAGTCCGCATCCGCCAACAAGGTGACTTCACCGGTTACCGAGTTGATACTGAAGTACGCGGCATCGTCACCCGAGAGCGAGAAGGTCACACCATCAGAAATATCAGCAGAGTCATCAGCAACAGCGGTATACACCACTTGCCCGGCACCGCTGTTTTCATCGATGGCAGTCGCGGTATCACCAGAGGTAATCGTCGGTGCTGCTTCATCCAAGTTATTGACCGCCAGGGTAACGGCCTGATTGGTAAAGTTACCAGCTCCGTCGGTAGCGGTGACAGTAAAGCTGTAGCTTGGTTTGGTTTCGTAATCGGCATCAGCCAACAAAGTCACTTCACCTGTAGCGGAGTTGATGCTGAACAGTGACGCATCTGTACCAGACAACGAATAAACCACTGCCGCGTCGTCCGTGGTCGCGGTGTAAATCACCGCGTTCCCACCGGAGTTTTCATCAATGGCATCCGCCAATGTGCCAGAGGTAAATACAGGCCCCACTTCATCCAGATCATTCACATCCAGCGTCACGGTCTGATCAGTGAAGTGACCAGCCCCATCGGTGGCGGTGACTACAAATGAATAGCTGGCTTTTGTTTCGTAATCGGCGTCGGCCAACAAGGTGACTTCACCGGTGCTGGTATCAATCGAAAAATACGCTGCATCGTCGCCTGAGAGCGAGAAAGTCACACCATCAGAGATATCTGTGGAGTCATCGGCAATGGCGGTATATACCACAATACTGGCACCGCTGTTTTCATCGATGGCAGTCGCGGTATCACCAGAGGTAATCGTTGGTGCCACTTCATCCAGGTTATTGACTGCCAGGGTAACGGCCTGATTGGTAAAGTTACCCGCTCCATCGGTGGCGATTACAGTAAAGTTGTAGCTTGGTTTGGTCTCGTAATCAGCGTCGGCCAATAAGGTGACTTCACCGGTGGCTGAGTTGATGCTGAACAGTGACGCATCTGCACCCGACAGACTGAAACTCACACCATCAGAAATATCAGCAGAGTCATCCGCAGTGGCGGTATACACTACTTGCCCAGCACCAAAGTTTTCATCGATCGCGGTAGCCGTAGCGCCAGATGTAATGCTTGGCGCCACTTCATCGAGGTTATTGACTGCTAAGGTGACGATTTGGTCGGTGTGGTTACCGGCTCCATCGATGGCTGTGACGGTAAAGTTGTAACTGTCTTTTGTTTCGTAATCAGCGTCGGCCAACAAGGTGACTTCGCCTGTAGCGGAGTTGATGCTGAAATACGCTGCATCGGCTCCCGAGAGGCTATAAACCGCTGTCGCATCATTGGTTGTGGCTGTGTAAATAACCGAGCTGGCACCAGAGCTTTCATCAATGGCATCCGCCAGACTCCCGGAGTTAAATACCGGTCCCGACTCATCCAAATCATTGACCGCCAGCGTCACGGTCTGATCAGTGAAGTGACCGGCGCCATCGGTGGCAGTTACAGTAAAACTGTAGTTTGGTTTGGTCTCGTAATCAGCGTCGGCCAATAAGGTGACTTCACCGGTGGCTGAGTTGATGCTGAAATACGCCGCATCGTCGCCTGAGAGCGAGAAAACTACGCCATCAGAAATATCGGCAGAGTCATTGGCAGTAGCGATATATACCACTTGCCCGGCACCGCTGTTTTCATCGATCGCAGTGGCAGTAGTGCCAGATATAATGCTTGGTGCGACTTCATCGAGGTTATTCACCGCCAGCGTGACGGCTTGGTCTGTATGGTTACCGGCCCCATCGGTGGCAGTGACTACAAATGAATAGCTGGCTTTGGCTTCGTAATCGGCATCGGCCAACAAAGTAACTTCGCCAGTTACAGCATCGATCGATAAGTACGCAGCATCGTCGCCTGAGAGCGAGAAAGCCACACCATCAGAAATATCAGCAGTGTCATCCACCGTCGCTGTGTAAATAACAGAGCCAGTACCCGTGTTCTCATCAATGGCAGTCGCCGCCGCACCAGACGTAATGATTGGTGCGACTTCATCCAGATTATTAACCGCCAGGGTGACGGTTTGATCGGTATGGTTACCGGCTCCATCGGTAGCAGTGACAGTAAAGCTGTAGCTGGACTTGGTCTCGTAATCGGCATCAGCCAACAAAGTCACTTCACCGGTGCTGGCATCAATCGAGAAGTACGCCGCATCGTCGCCTGACAGACTGAAACTCACGCCATCAGAAATATCAGCAGAGTCATCAGCGGTAGCGGTATACACCACCTGCCCAGCACCGCTGTTTTCATCGATGGCAGTCGCGGTATCACCAGAGGTAATCGTCGGTG
>NZ_JAUORS010000044.1:0-5811 GCF_030548165.1 Oceanobacter sp. 5_MG-2023
TTTACAACCAAGTCCGCATCCGGACTGGATGACATTGCCCAGCCAACAACACGACGGGCGTACAGATCCAGCACCACAGCCAGATAGCTCCATCGCTGACCGCTCCAGATGTAAGTGATGTCGCCACACCAAATCCGATCGGGCTGCTCTACTGCAAACTCACGATCCAGGTGGTTGGGAATATCCGGCCGTTCAACGGTGGCCTGCTTGTAAGCGTGAGGGCCTGGCTGCTTACAGGTCAGGCCCAGCTCGCTCATAAGTCGTCGAACCTTGAAACGACCGACGGCAGTGCCTTCCTCCCTGAGCAAGCCTTTGATTGTCCGGCTGCCGGCAGAGCTTCGGCTCTGGTGAACAGGCGGTTTACCTGGGCCCTCAGGGCCATGCGCTCCACATCAACGTGGTTCCGCCGATGGCGGTACTCGTAATAGCTGGAACGGCTGATATCAAACGCATTGCAGACCATTTCAACAGACATTCGCTCACTCAACTGGTCTATCAGCGCGTACGATTCATCTCGTCCGACATCAAGAGAGCGGTAGCTTTTTTAGTATGTCTTTTTCCTGTTCAAGGCGCTTGCAGCTCCTGAATACGACGCTGCTCCGGGGTTAAGGCCTTGCCCTTCGGGGTGATACCGTCACGCTCCTCGGTTAGTTGGTTAACCCAGCGCCGGATAGCGCTTTCACCAATTCCCAAGGACGCGCTCGCCTGGGGAATCGTCTAACCTTGATCCAGCACCAGGCTGGGCTGCTTCCTGCTTGAACTCAGAAGAAAAAGAACGTCGCTTGCTGGTCATCAGACACCTCGTTTATGGTGGCGATATTACCACCTACGTTGGTGTCCGGAATCATTGAACCACTACATTTACATAAAGCACTATGTCTGGGCGCTTTTTATTTTCACCCTTAATAGATACTTCTTCGGCAATGGCAAAATCGTTCGCCTCAGGGTTCTTCCAGTCAATCAGCCACACGGTTTCGTTAAGGTGGCCAGCGCCTTCTTTATCTTTCACGCCGTAACGAAGCAAACGATAAACATCCTTGTTGGCGTAATAGAGTTTTTTGCCTTCGCCCAGCGCTGCTGCCGTATCCAATTGGCGGATCGCCCGAGTAATCAGCGCATCACTGACACCCCGCTGCTGCAACCAGCCGGTGAGTATCTCCTGCTCAATATTGCGGTTGTTTTCCCGGTACTCCCAGTTACCCAGATAGCGATAACCCAGCTCCTGCTGAAAAAATTGAACCAGTCGATTCTGGGTAGCGCGTTCGCGCTGGCCGACGTTACTCACTAATTAATTCCTGTACCTGAGCCTTAACGGTAGATAAATATTGATTAAATTCATGAATCATTTTTTTCTGATGCAACTCAATCTCGTCTTTCTGCCACCGAGTATTATCATAGATATTTTCCAGCTTCAGTGAAACACCATGACCACGAAGGCGTTCATTAAATTCAGCCTTTTTAATACTAAACCCTTTGTTACTCATCTCCGAGTTAAGACTGCGCGTCACCAATGCCAGATTCCCGAAGCTATGCAGAAGTTCGTCTGGTATCCGGTCGCTCTCTTTCTCTGGATTTTGCGGTGTAACATGTTCTACTGAGTTTTTAGCTGTCATTCTAAAACCCCCAGCAGAAACGACATTTTTGGATTTCTGGCTAAGAAACAAAATAAATTCCAGTTTGTAGAACCAGTAATGCGGATACTGAGTGCCATTATCAAATTTCTGATCAAGACTGATAATAGCATCCAACAGGGTCTCTTTGTGCCATGGGTTGACCAAGTACCGATGGGTCCGGTCAATCAAAGGAGCATTAGCTTCGCTGCATAACAGGTTGTTATCCAAGTGTTGCAAATACAAATAAACATTTTCCTCGTTATTATCGAGTAAAAAATTCAATAACGGCGTTAACCAGTATTGCGTACTCATCTGCTGGGAGTGATACATCATACTTTGTAATAACGCAAATTCCGGTTCGGCATCGCTGGATAGTCGCTGCAAATAGGCCGTACCTCGTGAACGACTGCGATTGACATACAAACGGCGAATCGCATGAACTCGCTCTTCTTCAACAGAAACCCATTTGATTACATGTTTGTCAAACAGATAACGCACTTGCCAGAGAAGCTTAATAAAGGCCTTTACGTCATTACCGGCAGACTTGAATTTAAGCCAGTGAGCATCAAAAATAGCAAGCAGGTCTTTGTCCGATACCTTGGTGATATCAGCATCCGGAAATGCCGGGCTTCTATGCAAATAGATCCGAAGCACATGCTGAAGAAGCATGGAAAATGTAATGATACTATTGACCCGATCTGGCAAGTCGGATTCTTCATTTTCAGATACGCCATCGGTTCTTGAAAAGTCCGTAGTTGTCGTTAAAACTGACAACAAACTGGTTGGCGCACAATCTGCAGTTTCATTTTTATTCCGCAAAGCAGAAATTATTTCTGTCGGGCTTGCCAGCGCTTCCCGCTTAAAAACCGATAAGGGGCTTTGAATTTTACTTTCATATAATGCAACCACATCCACTTGAGTGGTACGGTTCAGGTTGCGCTCAACATAATCGTTCATATTTGAGCAAGCGTCCCACAAGAGTGAGTAGGGTTCCCGCTCATCCCTGCTGATTTTTTCGAGTAATTTGGCCTTTAGAATTTCATGATGCTGTAACTGCACGCCTCGATTGTTGATGACTTCAAATAACTTATTAAGATCGGTGTGCTCAGGCACCCTGGTTAGAATCAGCTGCACTTTGTAAAAAATAAATTGAGCGAGCACGGCCGTATCTAAGGGCTTATCGTTTGAATTGTTGGAGTAATTGTTGAAATAAGATCGGATTTCTTGCAGGGCATCTTCCAATTGTCTGGCTTCTGGTAAACTTGCACTTTCCCCGCGACATGTTTTTTCAAAAAAAGCGGTCACTTCTGGGCGAATAGCGAAGCTGATACGTGGGCGGATACCGCTATCAGTCTTAACCTGCCGGTAATCTGTCAGCAGGTCTCCCAGCACAATACTGATAAGCCATAACGTCGTAAAACGCTGCTGCCCATCAATAAGATCAAATACCGGATAATCAAGGCCATTACTCACCACAGGGTCACGTTCAACAACCAGCGAGCCGCCAAGATAAAAGGTGTTTTTTTGTTCCTGACACGCTGAGACTATATCGTCCAGAAGTGTATGGATCTGCTCTTTTCCCCACACGTACAGGCGCTGGTATATGGGAATGTTAAAAAAATAGCGCTTGTTTACAATATCATTCAAGGTAATCAGATCGGAGGTAAACTTAGTCATGGGATACCTCCCTGGTTTTCCGCGAATCTGGGTGGGATGGAACAGGCTTCAACTCTTCCATGGCTTTCTCATCCATGCACTGGGCTGTTTTTAACGACAAACAGGATAACTTATAATAGCCTGCTACTGCGGCGGCATAGCGCTCCTGAACCTTGCTGCGCTGATCATTCTGGTAGACGGCATCAACCTTATTTTGTTGCAGAAAACCAATAATCTCATCCCCCTCATAGGCAGAAGAAATCACATCGAGTAAATTCCGTTTGGCTTCGCGTAGGAATTTCAGCGGTGTTTCACGGCGGATATTCGACATGGACAAGCGCAGTGCGCCCAGTTGATGATCCAGATACAAAGCAAAACGCAACAAACCCTGGCTGCCCAAGCGGTCAAAATAGGTCAGCAAAGCCAGGCGAAATAAATTCTGCAAATAAGCTGACAAGGTTCTTACAACACGATTGTAAAACTTCTGTGTGGCTTTTATTTCGGCATTAGAACCCGGTGCAAACAAGAGTTGCTGCAACATCTCAGCGTATTTTTCGGTATAGAGAAAAAAACCAACACCACGGCTGATGGGCTGGCGCAGGGAGAAAGGTAAAGTCACGGCCTGTTGCCCGAACTGTTGTATCGCAGGCGTCAGGCGATAATCATTCTCCGCCGTCAGCTCCAACGCTTTGCCCCAGAGATTGGACCCCGCAGGATACAAGGCCACCCGTCCGATGGGTAGCACCCGGCTTTGCTGCCCAAAGTGGCTAAGCATTTCATCCCGGCTTTTCAGCTCATCTACCTCAGAGCCTCGCCAATTACGGCCACGCCACAGATAGTAGTGGAACAGGTCCGGGGCAAAATCATAATGCCTGCTATTCCTGATCAGCTCACCCCGCTGCTGCACCTGCTCCCATTTTCTGGCACAAAGGCTTTGCAGTTGCTCCACCAACTGATAATCATCCGCCTGGATAGCTCTCAGGTGAAAGGCTTTCAGCAAATCCGTACTACCCAACGGAACGCCGCGGTTGTTCTGCGTATCAAAAAAGGTAAACGCCAGGTCTTCACGGGTTACCATAATGACCGTAAAACACAGCCGGGAGAAAATATGTCTGAATAAAGAGCGAGTCTCCGGATGCTCTTCAAGCCAGATTTTTATCGTGTTTCTGGCTTGTTGTACATTGACCAGTGACCTAGAGGAGCGGAACTTAAATTGCAGAAAATCAGGCAGTGTTTCTTCCAGTAGCCAATACAGGATTGTCAGCGTCGTCAGCCTTTGTTGCCCATCAATGACGCAATGATCAACTTTTCCCTCTTGTGCTTTTCGATGGAGAAGTAAAGCTCCAAGATAATATTGACGGACCAAAGTAGGTGACTCAGCGGTAGTAAACTCGGCAAAGTCCTCCAGCAGCTGAATCACTTTTTCCTTAGTCCAGACATAAGCACGCTGGTAGTTATCCAGCACCAGCGGCTCCGATGCCACAGCCAGCTCGAAAAAACCGGCCTGACGCACATGTACGGGCAGCTCGTTTTGCTCGGCATCTTGTCGAATGAGGGCTTTCATGCCACCTGCTCCGGCTTGACCAGACGCGTTTTGCCGGTGAGCAGTTCCTGTTCAATGTTCCGGTTGTTCTCCCGGTGCTCCCTGTTACCCAGACACCGGTAGCCCAGCTCCTGCTGGAAAAACTTAACCAGCCGATTCTGGGTGGCGCGTTCGCGCTGGCCGACGTTACTCATTTGGGCATTCCTTTTACTTCTGTCACTATCCAATCAACCATGAATCAGCCAATTAATTCCTTATAAAACAATATGTTGAACAGAATTTGACTGCTTTCCGCTTAATAAATCAGAGATGCAGTCAATCACCAGTCAACCAAATCACGCCCAAAATGGCACATAGCGGATGGCTTTACTGCCAACCGTTGGGTCATACGGCTTGATAACGCCAGTTTCAACCGAGTCCCTGATAACACGGCTCACCATTGATTTATTTTTGTCTTCAATGCCAAACCGCGATCTTAAACTAGGGTTATTCATTGGTTCCTGATTCACATACTGTAAACAACAGTGAAGATAACAGGCATGGATACGTTCTTCTTTATCCATCTCTGCGAAGCTTTTGTAACTGAACAAAATACTTCGCGTATGCTTGTCTGTCTCCTCAAAAACCGGGGCTGGCAACTGATAAAGTTCGGTTTGGAATACCACCTTATCAATACCAGTTCCCCGTTCTTCACAAATATTGATACGGTGCATGAATGAGGCCAACCCTTCGTTACGGCTTTGTGGCGGCGAATCAAGAAAGCGCTGCGTATCAACCAAAGGGACACCCGGGTTGGTAATTTCCATACGCGAATCGAATATTTCAATCATCGGTCCGGAGCCGGTAATCGAAAAATCCTGGTGTATAATCGCGTTGGCGACCAATTCACGTATAGCCAACTCAGGATACATGGGTACCTCTTTGTAGTGGTTCAATGATTCCGGACACCAACGTAGGTGGTAATATCGCCACCATAAACGAGGTGTCTGATGACCAGCA
>NZ_JAUORS010000045.1:0-5515 GCF_030548165.1 Oceanobacter sp. 5_MG-2023
TGTCCCCATCGTCTAGAGGCCTAGGACACTGCCCTTTCACGGCGGCAACAGGGGTTCGAATCCCCTTGGGGATGCCACTCTCTTGATACTATGATAGAGTAGTATGGAAGAGATAAGCGGGAATAGCTCAGTTGGTAGAGCACGACCTTGCCAAGGTCGGGGTCGCGAGTTCGAATCTCGTTTCCCGCTCCAGATTCTAAAAAGCCGATTCAGAAATGAGTCGGCTTTTTTATTGTATTTTTGCCGAAAAACCTGCGTTTTAGCGCCGCTCAAGTGCAGGTGTGATTGGTGCACTTGAGCTGTTGTATCCCGGTTTCCTTATTGTGCTTCATCCTGTTGCTGAAACTGGTCTATTTCTTCATCGGTTAGGTAGTGCAGGCAATCGCCACCGAAGATCCACAGCAGTTCTCGATCAATAACAGGGGCGAGTTGTGGAGTGTGCATCATCAGATTGTTGAGCCATTGACGGGTATCTTCATAAGCTGTTTCAGACTGTTGCGTCAGCTGATCAATTAAAGACTCAAGCTGGTGTATCATATCGGTACTGATGACTTCGCTTTCACTAGCCGCTGCCAAGCGGCTTTTTAGTGTTTGCAGCAAGCGGATGTGGTTCGGTTGTTCGCTCATGTATTTTCTCAAACAGGTTGATTTGTATGGTTCCGGCACTGAAAGTTCAGGGCTTATCCAAAGTGTATGACAATGGTTTCCAGGCGCTCAAAGGGATTGATTTGAGTGTGGAGCAGGGGGACTTTTTTGCCCTGCTGGGCCCGAATGGTGCGGGCAAGTCTACCACGTTAGGTATTTTATCGGGGTTGGTGCAAAAAACGGCTGGCTTGGCTGAAGTGATGGGCTTTGACGTCAATAAGCAGTCATTTGGCGCCCGTCTCAATTTGGGGGTTGTACCGCAAGAGTTTAATTTTAACCAGTTTGAAAAGGTTGAAGATGTTGTGGTCACGCAGGCCGGATATTTTGGACTGAGTCGGCGTGAAGCGCGAACAAGCGCTGAATATCTGCTGAAAGAGCTGGACCTGTGGGATAAGCGTGATGAGCCATCCAGGATGTTGTCTGGTGGGATGAAGCGGCGCTTGATGATTGCTCGTGCGTTGGTGCACAAACCCAAGGTGCTGATTCTGGATGAGCCAACCGCCGGGGTTGATATTGAACTGCGGCGTTCGATGTGGACCTTTATGAAGGCGCTGAATGAAGCGGGCACGACCATTATTCTGACTACGCATTACCTGGAAGAAGCGGAGCAACTGTGTCGCAATATTGCGATTATCAATCGCGGGGAGATCGTTCGCTGCACCAGTGTTCGTGCATTGCTGGCCAATATGAAGTCTGAGACCTTTGTGTTTGACCTGATGTCGCAAGCTCCTGCCGATTTGCAGCTGGCCGGATGGGTTGTCCGGGTTGTGGGGGAGGATACCATCGAGGTGGTTGTCAAGGAGGGTCAGAGTATCAATAGCGTGTTTGAGGCCTTGTCTGCCAAGGGGTGTCTGGTGCGTAGTATGCGGCCCAAATCCAATCGTCTGGAAGAGTTGTTTGTGGATCTGGTGCAAGGAGATAACCAATGAGTCATTTGACCGTGCAGTGGGTGGCATTAAAGACGATCGTGGTTAAAGAAGTTCGCCGTTTTACGCGGATCTGGCAGCAAACCCTGGTGCCGCCTGCAATTACGATGACCTTGTATTTTGTGATTTTTGGTAATCTGATCGGCTCCCGGATCGGCGAAATGGGTGGCGTGGACTATATGTCCTTTATCGTGCCAGGTCTGATTATGATGAGTGTGATTACCAATGCGTATGGCAATGTGGCCTCATCGTTTTTCAGTAATAAATTCCAGCAGAGTATCGAGGAATTGATGGTGGCTCCGGTTCATCCTGCCACCATTCTGCTGGGGTTTGTCTCGGGGGGAGTCGCCAGGGGAGTTATGGTGGGCGTCATTGTGACTCTGTTGTCGTTGTATTTTACCGATTTGACGATTCATCACATCGGCGTTGTGGTCGGCATTGTTTTGCTGTCGGCGGTGCTGTTTTCACTGGGTGGCTTTATTAATGGGGTGCATGCCCGTACTTTTGATGATATCGCGATTGTTCCCACTTTTGTGATTACGCCGTTGACGTATCTGGGGGGTGTTTTTTACTCGATCAGTTTGCTGCCAGAGCATTGGCAGTGGGTATCTCAACTGAATCCGATTTTATATATGGTGAATACCTTTCGTTATGGCATTCTGGGTGTGTCGGATGTTGATGTGGTGTTTTCATTTTTAATGATGGGTGTGTTTATCGTAATTCTGAGCAGCTATAGTTTATGGTTGCTCAAACGCGGCACTGGCATGAGGCAATAAAGGTTATGGCAACGATTGATTCTGAATTAAACCCGCTGGGAAAGTCGTCTGTTTACAAGGATGAATATGACGCCTCTTTATTGTTTGCTATCCCTCGGGCGGAAGGCCGCTCCCGTCTGGTCGGGGGGGATTTTGTGCCTGTGTATGGCGAAGATATCTGGAATGCGTATGAATTGTCATGGCTGAACGCAAAAGGTAAGCCTGTGGTGGCGATGGGGGAGTTTCGGATTCCGGCTACAGGTGCCAACCTGATTGAATCCAAGTCCTTCAAGTTATATCTGAATTCCTATAACCAGACTCGGTTTGACTCTCCTGCGGATGTCCAGGCCCGGATGGCGGCTGATTTATCGGCGGTCGCGGGATGTGCGGTCACGGTTGAATTAACGGCATTGCCGGATGTACTGGACTTTGGCACGGCACCGACAGCCCTGTGTGTTGATGATCTGGACGTGACTATTGCAGCCTATCAGCCCGATGGTACGTTGTTGGCGACGGCAGATGGCGAATTTGATGGCTGGTTGTGCTCGCACTTGCTGAAGTCGAATTGTCCGGTGACGGGGCAGCCAGACTGGGGGAGCGTGTATGTATATTATCGCGGCCCTGTGATTGTACCTGAATCCTTTCTCGCTTATGTGGTGTCGATGAGGCAGCACCAGGGCTTTCATGAGCAATGTGTGGAGCAGATATTCCAGGATATCAACCGCTTCTGCCACCCTGAATCTTTGATCGTTTGTGCTCGTTATGTGCGCAGGGGAGGATTGGATATCAACCCGGTACGCTCATCGCTTGAAGGTGTATCGCTGGAAAATTTCCGAACCGTTCGTCAGTAAGAGGTGCGCAGGTTGTCTGGGGGCTGTTGCTTATTTTGATGATTTCATCTGTGCGGCGACTTTGGCCGCACGCTGTTGGGCGGTCGGGGCTTGTCGTTCTGGGGCGCGGGTTTTGACCTGGTTTCTTAGTTTACTGGCTGCCTGTTCCAGTGCTTCAGCGACCTTGCTGCGCTCACTATCACGTACTTTCTCGGATTCCAGATACAGTGAAAAACCTTCGGTTTCATGATTCATAAAGCCGGAGTTGGCGCCGAGATCCCGGCGGTAATCGACTACCTGATAAAGCGGTACCGGATCGCGGAACCCTTTCACCATGGCAGTTCCTCGTTGTCGACAGATGATTTTGTCTTTAACCAATGAGAATGTATCGTGAGAGATAAGGATTTCTCCGGCATCAGCCGCACTTTCAAGTCGGCTGGCCAGGTTTACCTCTTTGCCAACGATGGTGTAATCCATGCGGCTTTCGGTGCCAAAGTTACCAACGGTGCAATAGCCGGTATTGATGCCCATGCGGATTTGTAATGGCGTCGTCATTCCTTGTTCGGTCCAGTGTTTTCTCAGCTTGAGCATATGGCGGCGCATTTCAATGGCCATGGCAACACATGCCAGGGCATCCCGTTTGACGCCTTTGGTGTTCGGGTCGCCAAAAAAAATCATAATGCCATCACCAATAAATTTGTCGATGGTGCCGCCATACTTCATGGCGATTTCGGACATGTCGGTCAGGTAACCATTCAGTAGATCGGTGAGAGGTTCGGCTTCCATTTGTTCCGACAAGGAAGAAAAGCCAACGATATCAGAAAAGAAGATAACCAGCTTTTTGCGTTGCGTCTCAAGCTTGGCTTCGCGTTTACCATTAAAAATAGATTCTCTTACTTGCGGAGCGACGTATCGGGATACCTGGGTCGATAATTCCTGAAAGCGGTCTATCTGGCTTTTCAGGCGATACTGCATGGCGCCAATCTGGTTGCTCTGGCGTCTGGCAAACAGAGCCAAGGCAGCAAAAAAAATCGCGGTTGCTACACCACAAACAATAACCAGGGTGTTAGGTATAAGATCGGCCTGCCATGAGCTGAGCCAGAGATAAGAAGCCATCATGCTGGTTGCAGAAATCAATACGCCAGACAGCCAGCTGGCCTTGCTGCCTGTCAGAATCAGACTGGTATTCAGCATTAGCAAGGCGGGGAGAGTCAGTTCAATGGGCGCGTGAATGAGTCCCAGTAATAGGCCGGTAATGGCGGCATCTATTTGTGTCCAGAAAGTGAGAGCCGTATCGCGATTCCAGGGAGTGCGACGCTCAATGACTTCGACCAGGTGTGGGTAGACCAGACAGAATGCCAAGGCGGTCCAAAAATTTTCAGGCCAGTAGTGGATGAAAATACCGGCAGCAATCGTCACTGCGCCCGTCCCGTAGCCCAGTATGCGCGCAATATAATCTGGGTAGGGGGTGGTTCGGGGGGCTGTATCAATGTTTTCGACTAAATCGCTCATAGTTCTGCCATGGGTACTTTCGGCTGCCGCCACCCTGAATCTGAATAAAATGAATTACTATCGCCTGTATAGCGGTAAATGTGAGCTGCATCAAGGAGAGTCCGTGATGAAAATGGTGCTGGTTGATATATGTCTTGAGGTTATGAAGAAAAGATGACAAAGCCAAGCAGAACTTGGTTGTATCAAATCTGGCCCATTTCGGGATTGCGAGATGGGGTGTTGCCGGATTGGCCAAGGGGCTTGAGTGGAGGGGTGAGTGCTGGATGTTGTGGGTGACTCAAGAGCGGCTGCCAATAAATAACAATTTTTGGTTGACGCGCTAGGTGTAGATCAGTATATTGCGCGGCCTCTGTTGGGGGTAAGTTCCCGACGTAAGGTGAGGTGTCCGAGTGGCTGAAGGAGCACGCCTGGAAAGTGTGTATACCGCAAGGTATCGAGGGTTCGAATCCCTCCCTCACCGCCATTATTCAATAAAGAGCCCTTAGCTTTTTAATAGCTTGGGGCTTTTTTTTGTTCGGCAAGTTACTCATCATCCTGTCATCCTGAATACGTTGTTTTTGTGTGCAGGTGGTGCCTTCTGGATTGGTGGGTTTTCACTTGAGAACTTCTGTCTAACATTAATAGCCAGGCAAACCGATTTTTGATGGGTGCCGCATGGATATTGACTTGGTTGTCAATATGCTTGGTGTCTCCGTATTTGGTCAAAAGTTGTTTGCTGCACTGGATACTGATCAGGGACGTTACAAATATCCCGTTAATTCTGGAAAGGGCTGTTCTGGTCAACAAAACCGGACACATTAATTGGCTAATTTCTCATGCTCCGCCGGTGACAAGTCACCGTTCGAGG
>NZ_JAUORS010000046.1:0-4754 GCF_030548165.1 Oceanobacter sp. 5_MG-2023
ATACCGCTGCCGTCGCCGTCGTCGGCGGTCGTCCAGCTCACCACGTAACCGGCAGCGCCGGAGGTAAAGGTTGGAGCGGATTCGTCCAGGTCATTCACGGTCAGGGCGACAGCCTGACTGCTGTAGTTACCTGCCGCATCCGTCACGGTGATGATCAATGAGTAGTCAGTGCGGGTTTCAGCATCCAGTATGGTGTTGAGGCTGACGTCGCCGGTGCTGGCATCGATGCTGAACAGTGCGGCATCGTCGCCCGAGAGCGAGAAAGTCACGCCACCGGAGATATCCCCGGAATCATCGGCGGTGACCGTATGAATCACAGAGTCAATGGCGGTATTTTCATCCACACTCACGCTGCTGCCCGAACTAATGACCGGGGCGGTATCATCGAAGTTATTAACCGCCAATGTTACTGCTTGATCAGTGACGTTACCTGCGCCATCAGTGGCAACCACAGTAAAGCTGTAGTCAGGCTTGGTCTCGTAATCGGCGTCCGCCAACAGGGTGACTTCACCGGTGCTGGCATCAATCGAGAAGTACGCCGCATCTGCACCCGACAGACTGAAACTCACACCATCAGAGATATCTGCAGAGTCATCAGCGGTGGCGGTATACACCACAGTACTGGCACCGCTATTTTCATCGATGGCAGTCGCGGTATCACCAGAGGTAATCGTCGGCGCTGCTTCATCGAGGTTATTCACCGCCAAGGTGACGGTCTGGTCAGTGAAGTGACCAGCCCCATCGGTGGCGATTACAGTAAAGTTGTAGCTGGACTTGGTCTCGTAGTCCGCATCGGCCAACAAGGTGACTTCGCCGGTTACCGAGTTGATGCTGAACAGTGACGCATCTGTACCAGACAGGCTGAAACTCACGCCATCAGAAATATCAGCAGAGTCATCCGCAGTGGCGGTATACACCACTTGCCCAGCACCAGAGTTTTCATCGATCGAGGTGGCCGTAGCGCCAGAGGTAATCGTTGGCGCGATTTCATCCAGGTTATTGACTGCTAAAGTAACGATTTGGTCGGTGTGGTTACCGGCTCCATCGGTGGCTGTAACAATAAAGCTGTAGCTGGCTTTAGTTTCGTAATCGGCATCCGCCAACAAAGTGACTTCACCGGTGCTGGCATCGATCGAGAAATACGCCGCATCGTCGCCTGAGAGCAAGAAGCTCACTCCACTGGATATATCCGCTGAATCATCGGCAGCAGCGGTATATACCACTTGCCCCGCACCAGAGTTTTCATCGATGGCAGTGGCCGTCGCGCCAGAGGTAATCGTCGGTGCCACTTCATCCAGGTTATTGACTGCTAAAGTAACGATTTGGTCGGTGTGGTTACCGGCCCCATCGATGGCTGTGACGGTAAAGTTGTAACTGTCTTTTGTTTCGTAATCAGCGTCGGCCAATAAGGTGACTTCACCGGTGGCTGAGTTGATGCTGAAATACGCCGCATCGTCGCCTGAGAGCGAAAAGCTCACTCCACTGGATATATCCGCTGAATCATCGGCAGCAGCGGTATACACCACCTGCCCAGCACCAGAGTTTTCGTCGATCGCAGTGGCGATAGCGCCAGAAGTAATCGTCGGTGCCAATTCATCGAGGTTATTCACCGTCAGGGTGACGGTTTGGTCGGTGTAGTTACCAGCTCCATCGGTGGCGGTGACGGTAAAGCTGTAGCTGGACTTGGTCTCATAGTCGGCATCGGCCAACAGAGTCACTTCACCGGTGCTGGCATCAATCGAGAAGTACGCCGCATCTGCACCCGACAGACTGAAACTCACACCATCAGAGATATCTGCAGAGTCATCAGCGGTGGCGGTATACACCACAGTACTGGCACCGCTATTTTCATCGATGGCAGTCGCGGTATCACCAGAGGTAATCGTCGGCGCTGCTTCATCGAGGTTATTGACCGCTAGTGTCACGGTCTGGTCAGTGAAGTGACCAGCCCCATCGGTGGCGATTACAGTAAAGTTGTAGCTGGACTTGGTCTCGTAGTCCGCATCGGCCAACAAGGTGACTTCGCCGGTTACCGAGTTGATGCTGAACAGTGACGCATCTGTACCAGACAGGCTGAAACTCACGCCATCCGAAATATCAGCAGAGTCATCCGCAGTGGCGGTATACACCACTTGCCCAGCACCAGAGTTTTCATCGATCGCAGTAGCGGTATCACCAGAGGTAATCGTCGGTGCCACTTCATCGAGGTTATTCACCGCCAGCGTAACAGTTTGATCGGTGTGGTTACCGGCTCCATCGGTGGCGGTGACGGTAAAGCTGTAACTGGACTTGGTTTCATAGTCGGCATCCGCCAACAAAGTGACTTCGCCTGTAGCGGAGTTGATGCTGAACAGTGACGCATCTGTGCCAGACAACGAATAAACCGCTGCCGCATCATCCGTGGTCGCAGTGTAAATCACCACGTTCTCACCGGAGTTTTCGTCAATGGCGGGGATGGTGGCATCCGAGGTAAAGGTCGGCGCTGTTTGATCGGCTAATGTGACTCGCTCATCAGAAACCAGACTCAGATTGCCGGCATTGTCGACGGCATAAGCGTAATAATCGCCATAGGCCAGCGCCGTGGTATCCACCGTGACGGTGCCTGCTGCTGCCAGTGTTGCGGCGACCCAGAGATGACTGCTGGCGCTGGTAATATCAGATTCACTGGTTACGGTGACCGTATCGCTGACCAGATACACCGTACCCGCTTCGCTGCTTTGCAGTGTCACCAGCTCACCGGTTTCATAGGTGCTATCCATCACCAGCGAGCCATCAGCATTAAAGGCCTGCATAAAGATCGAATTATTACCGTCACTATTCTCTCCATACCAGGTCACCACATAGGCTCCATCGCTGCCCACTGCGGTGATTTGCGGATCATAGTCATCACCGGTGGTATTACCCAAGGCCTCCAGTTGTACCGTGGCACCGTTAAAGGAACCATCGGCATCAAATGCCTGAACAAAGACCGAATAGTCATTGTTGCTATCCTCACCGTACCAGGTCACCACATAGGCGCCATCGCTGCCTACTGCGGTGATTTGTGGAGCATAATCTTCACCGGTGGTATTACCCAGCGCTTCCAGCTGTACCGTGCTGCCATCGAGAGAGCCTTCGGCATTAAAGGCCTGAATGAAGATCGAGGTATTCCCTCCATAGCCAACACCGTCATACCCATACCAGGTCACCACATAGGCACCATCGCTGCCCACCGAGGTGATTTGGGGTAGCAAATCATGCCCAGCGTTATTGCCCAACGCTTCCAACTGTACCGTGGTGCCACTCAATGAACCATCAGCATCAAACGCCTGCACAAAGATCGAATCATCACCGCCGCTATCGGCCCCGTACCAGGTCACCACATAGGCGCCATCAGTGCCCACGGCGGTGATTTGAGGGTACCAATCATCAGCGGTGGTATTACCCGGCACTTCCAGCTGTACTGTGTCACCGTTGAAAGAACCATCGGCCTTAAACGCCTGCACAAAGATCGAATAATCACCGTCGCTATCATCACCGTACCAGGTCACCACATAGGCGCCATCAGTGCCCACGGCGGTAATTTGAGGGTAGGTGGTATTACCCGGCGCTTCCAGCTGTACTGTGTCACCGTTGAAAGAACCATCGGCCTTAAACGCCTGCACAAAGATCGAATAATCGTTAGCGCTATCTGCTCCATTCCAGGTCACCACATAGGCGCCATCGCTGCCCACCGCGGTGATTTGAGGATCAAAGTCATGACCAGTAGTATTACCCAGCGCTTCCAGCTGTACCGCGGTGCCATTAAGAGAACCATCGGCATTAAAGGCCTGCACAAAGATCGAATAATCATTAGCGCTATCTGCTCCATACCAGGTCACCACATAGGCGCCATCGCTGCCCACCGCGGTGATTTGCGGGCCATAGTCATAATGATTGGGCGCTGTCAGCGGTACAATAGTGCCATTAAGAGAACCATCGGCACTAAAGGCCTGTACAAAGATCGAATAATCCCAGTCGCTATCCCGACCGAGCCAGGTCACCGCATAGGCACCATCGCTGCCCACCTCAGTGATTTGCGGAAAATAATCTTGTACCGTGGCATATCCCAGTTGTACCTGTGCGGGAGCCAATACAATGCTGACGTCTGGAGCGGTATCATCCAGATCGTTGACCGCCAGCGTCACGGTTTGGTTGGTGAAGTTGCCTGCTCCGTCTGTGGCCGTGACCACAAATGAATAGCTGGACTTGGTCTCGTAGTCGGCATCCGCCAACAAAGTCACTTCGCCTGTAGCGGAGTTGATGCTGAAGTACGCCGCATCGTCGCCTGACAGACTGAAGGTGACGCCATCAGAGATATCTGCGGAGTCATCCGCGGTGGCGGTATAAATCACACTGCCCGCACCGCTGTTTTCATCAATCGCAGTGGCCGTAGCGCCAGACGTAATCGTCGGTGCGACTTCATCCAGGTTATTGACTGCTAAAGTAACGATTTGGTCGGTGTGGTTACCGGCTCCATCGGTAGCGGTGACAGTAAAGCTGTAGCTTGGTTTGGTTTCGTAGTCGGCATCCGCCAATAACGTCACTTCGCCGGTGGCTGAATTAATGCTGAACAGTGACGCATCTGTACCAGACAACGAATAAACCGCCGTCGCGTCATCGGTCGCTGCGGTGTAAATAACCGAGCTGGCACCAGAATTTTCGTCAATGGCATCCGCCAGAGTCCCGGAGGTAAATACAGGCCCCACTTCATCCAGGTTATTCACCGCCAGGGT
>NZ_JAUORS010000047.1:0-4357 GCF_030548165.1 Oceanobacter sp. 5_MG-2023
AGTGGTCACGGCCACTGTATCGCTCACCAAATACACCGTACCCGCTTCATTGCTTTGTAGTGTGATCAACTCCCCTGTTTCATAGGTGCTATCTATCACCGGTGTGCCATCGGCATTAAATGCCTGCACAAAGATCGAAGTGTCACCGTCACTATCAGTCCCGTTCCAGGTCACCACATAGGCACCATCGCTGCCCACCGCAGTGATTTGGGGCTTCTCTTCGGAACCTGTCGTATTACCCGGCGCTTCCAACTGTACCGTGGCACCGCTTAAGGAGCCGTCAGCATCAAACGCTTGCACAAAGATAGACCAATCACCCTCGCTATCCCTTCCGTACCAGGTCACCACATAGGTGCCATCAGTGCCCACGGCGGTGATTTGAGGGTACTGATCAGCACCGATGGTATTACCCAGTGCTTCCAGCTGTACTGTGTCACCGTTGACGGAACCTTCGGCGTTAAACGCTTGCACAAAGATCGAATAATCACCGTTGCTATCCCTTCCGTACCAGGTCACCACATAGGCGCCATCACTGCCCACGGCGGTGATTTGAGGGTACTGATCAGCACCGGTGATATTATCCAGTGCTTCCAACTGTACCGTGGCACCGTTTAAGAAGCCGTCATCATCAAAGGCCTGCACAAAGATCGACCAATCACCGTCGCTATCCCTTCCGTACCAGGTCACCACATAGGCGCCATCAGTGCCCACGGCGGTGATTTGAGGGGACCGATCAGCACCGGTGATATTATCCAGTGCTTCCAACTGTACTGTGTCACCGTTGAAGGAACCATTGGCATTAAACGCCTGCACAAAGATAGACCAATCACCGTCGCTATCATCACCGTACCAGGTCACCACATAGTCGCCATCAGTGCCCACCGCGGTGATTTGCGGATCATAGCCATCCCCCGTGATAGTATCCAACGCTTCCAGTTGTACCGCAGTGCCGTTAATGGAGCCATCGGCGTTAAACGCCTGCACAAAGATCGACTGATCACCTGAATAGCCAGCGCCCTCGTACCCGTACCAGGTCACCACATAGGCGCCAGCGCTGCCCACGGCGGTGATTTGTGGTTCATAGTCATGACCAGTGGTATTATTCAGTGCTTCCAGCTGTACCCTGGTGCCATTGAAGGAACCATCGGCTTTAAACGCCTGCACAAAGATCGACAGATCACCGCCGCTATCGGTCCCGCTCCAGGTCACCACATAAGCGCCAGCGTTGCCTACCTCAGTGATCTGGGAGCTATGGTTGACATTACCCGGTGCTTCCAGTTGTACCGTGGTGCCGTTCAAGGAGCCATCGGCATTAAACGCCTGCACAAAGATCGAATAGCCACTGCCGCTATCCTCACCATACCAGGCCACCACATACGCACCATCGCTGCCCACGGCGGTGATTTGAGGGGCATAGTCACCATTGCTAGTATTACCCAGTGCTTCCAGCTGTACTGTCGCGGGTGATATCACAATACTGGCTTCTGGGGCGGTATCATCCAGATCGTTCACATCGAGGGTAACCGCTTGGTCGGTATGGTTACCGGCGCCATCGGTAGCGGTAACGATGAATGAGTAACTGGATTTGGTTTCGTAGTCGGCATCGGCTTTTAGCGTCACTTCGCCAGTGCTCGCACTGATCTCGAAATACGCCTCATCAGCGCCACCAAGGCTAAACGTTACGCCATCTGAAACGTCAGCAGAGTCATCAGCGGTGGCGGTATACACCACCTGCCCGGCACCAGAGTTTTCATCGATTGCAGTAGCCGTCGCACCAGATGTAATGCTTGGCGCTGCTTCATCCAGGTTATTGACTGCCAGGGTGACGGACTGGTTGCTGTCGTTACCGGCATCATCAGTAGCGGTAACGATAAATGAATAGCTGGATTTGGTTTCGTAGTCCGCGTCGGCTTTTAGAGTTACTTCGCCGGTATTGGTATCAATGGTGAAGTAAGCCAAATCAGTGCCAGACAAGGAATAAACCGCCGTTGCGTCATCCGTCGTGGCCGTGTAGATAACCGTGCTTTCACCGGAGTTTTCATCAATCGCAGTCGCGGTCGTGCCAGACGTAAACGTGGGTGCCGTTTCATCCACTAACGTAATCCACTCACTGGAAGCCAGGCTCAGGTTGCCGGCGCTGTCGACGGCATAGGCGTAATAACCGCCCAGCGCCAATGTCGTGGTATCCACAGTGACCGTACCCGCCACCGCTAATGTCGCGGTAGCCCAAAGGTTACTGCTGGCGCTGGTGATATCGGCCTCAGTGGTCACGGCCACTGTATCGCTCACCAAATACACCGTACCTGCTTCATTGCTTTGTAATGTGACCAACTCCCCTGCTTCATAGGTGCTATCTATCACCGGTGTACCATCGGCATTAAACGCCTGTACAAAGATCGACTCATCACCGTCACTATCAGTCCCGACCCAGGTCACCACATAGGCACCAGCACTGCCTACCGCAGTGATTTGGACGGCATAGTCATCTCCAATGGTATTACCCAGTGCTTCCAGCTGTACTGTGTCACCGTTGACGGAACCTTCGGCGTTGAAGGCCTGCACAAAGATCGAATAATCACCGTTGCTATCCCTTCCGTACCAGGTCACCACATAGGCGCCAGCACTGCCCACGGCGGCGATTTGGGGGACATAGTCATCACCATCGGTATTACCCGGCGCTTCCAACTGTATCGTGGCACCGTTGAAGGAGCCATCGGCGTTAAACGCCTGCACAAAGATCGAATAGTCACCGTCGCTATCCTCACCGTACCAGGTCACCACATAGTCGCCATCAGTGCCCACGGCGGTGATTTGGGGAGAATAGTCATCCCCCGTGGTAGTATCCAACGCTTCCAGCTGTACCTTGGTGCCGTTAATGGAGCCATCGGCTTTAAACGCCTGCACAAAGATAGAATAGTCATTGCTGCTATCGTACCCCTGCCAGGTCACCACATAGGCGCCATCGCTGCCTACCGCAGTGATTTGGGGATCAACGTCATAACCATTGGTATTACCCAGCGCTTCCAGCTGTACCGTGACACCGTTGAAGGAACCATTGGCTTTAAACGCCTGCACAAAGATAGACCAATCACCGTCGCTATCCTCACCGTACAAGGTCACCACATAGGCGCCATCAGAGCCCACCGCGGTGATTTGGGGAGAATAGTCATCACTATAGGTATTATCCAGCGCTTCCAGCTGTACCGCGGTGCCGTTGACGGAGCCGTCGGCTTTAAACGCCTGCACAAAGATTGAATAATCATCGTCGCTATCCTCACCGTACCAGGTCACCACATAGGCGCCATCAGTGCCTACCGCAGTGATTTGGGGATTTCTGTCATAACCTGTCGTATTACCCAGTGCTTCCAGCTGTATCGTGGCACCGTTGAAGGAACCATCGGCTTTAAACGCCTGCACAAAGATCGACAAATCATCGTCGCTATCCCTTCCGTACCAGGTCACCACATAGGCGCCATCGGTGCCCACGGCGGTAATTTGAGGCCGATAGTCGCCACTGGTGGTATTACCCGGCGCTTCCAGCTGTACCGTGGCGCCGTTGAAGGAACCATCGGCGTTAAAGGCCTGCACAAAGATTGAATAATCATCGTCGCTATCCTCACCGTACCAGGTCACCACATAGGAGCCATCGCTGCCCACGGCGGTGATTTGAGGATCATCGTCATAACCAATGGTATTACCCAGTGCTTCCAGCTGTGCCGTCTCGGGTGATATCACAATACTGGCTTCTGGGGCAATATCGTTCACATCGAGGGTAACCGCTTGGTCGGTATGGTTACCGGCGCCATCGGTAGCGGTAACGATGAATGAGTAACTGGACTTGGTTTCGTAGTCGGCATCGGCTTTTAGCGTCACTTCACCAGTGCTCGCACTGATCTCGAAATACGCCTCATCAGCGCCACCAAGGCTAAACGTTACGCCATCTGAAACGTCAGCAGAGTCATCAGCGGTGGCGGTATACACCACCTGCCCGGCACCAGAGTTTTCATCGATTGCAGTAGCCGTAGCACCAGATGTAATGCTTGGCGCTGCTTCATCCAGGTTATTGACTGCCAGGGTGACGGACTGGTTGCTGTCGTTACCGGCATCATCAGTAGCGGTAACGATAAATGAATAGCTGGATTTGGTTTCGTAGTCCGCGTCGGCTTTTAGAGTTACTTCGCCGGTATTGGTATCAATGGTGAAGTAAGCCAAATCAGTGCCAGACAAGGAATAAACCGCCGCAGGATCATCCGTCGTGGCCGTGTAGATAACGGTGCTGGCACCGGAGTTTTCATCAATCGCGGTCGCGGTCGTGCCAGACGTAAACGTGGGTGCCGTTTCATCCACTAACGTAATC
>NZ_JAUORS010000048.1:0-3374 GCF_030548165.1 Oceanobacter sp. 5_MG-2023
TTATTACGCCTATGCCGTCGACAGCGCCGGCAACCTGAGCCTGGCTTCCAGTGAGTGGATTACGTTAGTGGATGAAATGGCACCCACGTTTACGTCTGGCACGACCGCGACCGCGATTGATGAAAACTCCGGTGCCAGCACGGTTATCTACACGGCCACGACGGATGACGCGACGGCGGTTTATTCTTTGTCTGGCACTGACGCCAGTGACTTCAGCATCGACAGCAGTACGGGCGTTGTTACCTTGCTGAACAACCCCGATTACGAAACCAAGTCCAGTTACTCATTCATCGTTACCGCTACCGATGGCGCCGGTAACCATACCGACCAAGCGGTTACTCTCGATGTGAACGACCTGGACGATACTGCCCCAGAAGCCAGTATTGTGTTATCGCTCGCGACAGTACAGCTGGAAGCACTGGGTAATACCAGCGATAGTGACTATGCCCCTCAAATCACCGCGGTAGGCAGCGCTGGCGCTTATGTGGTGACCTGGTACGGGTACGAGGGTGCTGGCTATTCAGGTGATCGGTCGATCTTTGTGCAGGCGTTTAACGCCGATGGCTCCTTAAACGGTGCCACGGTACAGTTGGAAGCGCCGGGTAATACCGATGGTGATGACTATGTCCCCCAAATCACCGCCGTGGGCACTGATGGCGCCTATGTGGTGACCTGGTACGGTGAGGATAGCGACGGTGATTGGTCTATCTTTGTGCAGGCGTTTAAAGCCAATGGTTCCTTCAACGGTGTCACGGTACAGCTGGAAGCGCTGGGTAATACCAATGGTTATGACGTTGATCCCCAAATCACTGCGGTAGGCAGCGATGGCGCCTATGTGGTGACCTGGCAGGGGTACGATAGCAACAATGACTATTCTATCTTTGTGCAGGCGTTTAAAGCCGATGGCTCCATTAACGGCACCAAGGTACAGCTGGAAGCGTTGGATACTACCACGGGGGATGACTATTCTCCCCAAATCACCGCCGTGGGCACTGATGGCGACTATGTGGTGACCTGGTACGGTGAGGATAGCAACAATGACTATTCGATCTTTGTGCAGGCGTTTAAAGCCGATGGTTCCTTCAATGGCACCACGGTACAGCTGGAAGCACTGGGTAATACGACAGGTTATGACAGAAATCCCCAAATCACTGCGGTAGGCACTGATGGCGCCTATGTGGTGACCTGGTACGGAAGGGATAGCGACGGTGATTGGTCGATCTTTGTGCAGGCGTTTAACGCTGTTGGCTCTTTAAACGGCACCACAGTACAGCTGGAAGCACTGGATAATATCACCGGTGATGACTATCTGCCTCAAATTACCGCCGTGGGCACTGATGGCGCCTATGTGGTGACCTGGTCTGGTGAGGATAGCGACGGTGATTGGTCGATCTTTGTGCAGGCCTTTAACGCCTATGGTTCCTTCAACGGTGACACAGTACAGCTGGAAGCGCTGGGTAAGACCAACGGTGATGACGAAAGTCCTCAAATCACTGCGGTGGGCACTGATGGCGCCTATGTGGTGACCTGGTACGGTGATGATAGCGACGGTGACACTTCGATCTTTGTGCAGGCGTTTAATGCCGATGGCTCTGTCAACGGTGACACAGTACAACTGGAAGCACTGGGTAAGACCAGTGGGTATGATGGGTACCCTCAAATCACTGCGGTGGGCAGCGATGGTGCCTATGTGGTGACCTGGTACGGGGCTGATAGTGACGGTGATTATTCGATCTTTGTGCAGGCGTTTAATGCCGATGGCACACTGGTGATGGATAGCAGCACCTATGAAACAGGGGAGTTGGTCACACTACAAAGTAATGAAGCGGGTACGGTGTATTTGGTCAGCGATACAGTGGCCGTGACCACTGAGGCTGATATCACCAGCGCCAGCAGTAACCTGTGGGCTACCGCGACATTAGCGGTGGCGGGTACGGTCACTGTGGATACCACGACATTGGCGCTGGGCGGTTATTACGCCTATGCCGTCGACAGCGCCGGCAACCTGAGCCTGGCTTCCAGTGAGTGGATTACGTTAGTGGATGAAACGGCACCCACGTTTACGTCTGGCACGACCGCGACCGCGATTGATGAAAACTCCGGTGAAAGCACGGTTATTTACACAGCGACTACTGATGACGCGACGGCGGTTTATTCCTTGTCTGGCACTGACGCCAGTGACTTCAGCATCGACAGCAGTACGGGCGTTGTTACCTTGCTGAACAACCCCGACTACGAAACCAAGTCCAGTTACTCATTCATCGTTACCGCTACCGATGGCGCCGGTAACCATACCGACCAAGCGGTTACCCTTGATGTCAACGACCTGGACGATACTGACCCAGAAGCCAGTATTGTGTTATCGCTCGCGACAGCACAGCTGGAAGCGTTGGGTAATACCACCAGTGGTGACTTTGCCCCTCAAATCACTGCGGTAGGCAGCGATGGCGCCTATGTGGTGACCTGGTCTGGTGATGATAGCGACGGTGACTATTCGATCTTTGTGCAGGCATTTAACGCCGATGGTTCCTTCAATAGCACCACGGTACAGCTGGAAGCACTGAATAATACCACTGGTCATGACTATGATCCCCAAATCACCGCGGTAGGCACTGATGGCGCCTATGTGGTGACCTGGTCCGGAAGGGATAGCGGCGGTGACTATTCGGTCTTTGTTCAAGCCTTTGATGCTGACGGTTCCTTCAATAGCACCACGGTACAGCTGGAAGCGCGGGGTAATACCACTGGTTATGACTATTTTCCTCAAATCACTGCGGTGGGCACTGATGGCGCCTATGTGGTGACCTGGTACGGGTTAGATAGCAACGGTGATCTGTCGATCTTTGTGCAGGCGTTTAAAGCCGATGACTCCTTCAACGGCACTACGATACAGTTGGAAGCACTGGATAATATCACCGGTGCTGATCGGTACCCTCAAATCACCGCCGTGGGCACTGATGGCGTTTATGTGGTGACCTGGCGTGGTGATGATAGCGACGGTGACTATTCGATCTTTGTGCAGGCGTTTAAAGCCGATGGCTCCTTCAACGGTGACAAAGTACAGCTGGAAGCGCTGGGTAACACCACTGGTCGTGACTATGATCCACAAATCATCGCCGTGGGCAGCGATGGCGCCTATGTGGCGACCTGGTATGGGGTCGATAGCAACAATGACTATTCGATCTTTGTGCAAGCGTTTGATGCTGATGGCTCTTTAAACGGTGCCACGATACAGCTGGAAACACTGGGTGGGTATGATGTTGATCCTCAAATCACCGCCGTGGGCACTGATGGCGCCTATGTGGTGACCTGGTACGGTGAGGATAGCGACGGTGACTATTCGATCTTTGTGCAAGCCTTTAACGCCAATGGTT
>NZ_JAUORS010000049.1:0-3219 GCF_030548165.1 Oceanobacter sp. 5_MG-2023
CCGGTGGCTGAATTAATGCTGAACAGCCCTGCATCGGCTCCCGAGAGGCTATAAACCGCCGTCGCATCATCCGTCGCCGCGGTGTAAATCACCGTGTTTTCACCGGAGTTTTCGTCAATGGCGGTCGCTGTTGAACCAGATGTAAATGCCGGTGCCACTTCATCCAGATCATTCACATCCAGCGTCACGGCTTGGCTATTTTGTAAACCCGCGCCGTCGGTGGCTGTAACAGTAAAGCTGTAGCTGGATTTGGTCTCATAGTCCGCATCGGCCAACAAGGTAACGTCACCGGTGGCTGAGTTGATGCTGAAGTACGCTGCATCGTCGCCTGAGAGCGAGAAATTCACACCATCAGAGGTATCTGCGGAGTCATCGGCAGTGACGCTATACACCACTTGCCCGGCACCAGAGTTTTCATCGATCGAGGTAGCTGTCGCGCCGGAAGTAATCGTTGGCGCGATTTCGTCGAGGTTGTTTACATCGAGTGTAACCAGTTGATCAGTATGGTTACCGGCTCCGTCGGTAGCGGTGACAGTAAAGCTGTAGCTTGGTTTGGTTTCGTAGTCGGCATCCGCCAACAAGGTCACTTCGCCGGTGGCTGAGTTGATGCTGAAATACGCTGCATCGTCGCCTGAGAGCGAGAAAGCCACGCCATCAGAGATATCTGCGGAGTCATCGGCAGTCGCGGTATAAATCACACTACCGGCACCGCTGTTTTCATCGATCGCGGTAGCCGTAGCGCCAGAAGTAATGCTTGGCGCTGCTTCATCCAGGTTATTAACCACCAGGGTAACGGCTTGGTCCGTGTGGTTACCGGCGCCATCTGTCGCTGTGACAGTAAAGCTGTAGCTTGGTTTGGTTTCGTAGTCGGCATCCGCCAATAACGTCACTTCGCCTGTAGCGGAGTTGATGCTGAACAGTGACGCATCTGTACCAGACAACGAATAAACCGCCGTCGCGTCATCGGTCGCTGCGGTGTAAATCACCGCGTTCTCACCGGTGTTTTCGTCAATGGCGGTCGCTGTTGAACCAGATGTAAATGCCGGTGCCACTTCATCCAGATCATTCACATCCAGCGTCACGGCTTGGCTATCTTGTAAACCAGCACCATCGGTGGCGATCACGACAAAGTTATAGCTGGATTTACTTTCGTAATCGGCATCCGCCAACAAAGTAACTTCACCACTGCTGGTATCAATCGAGAAGTACGCAGCATCTGCACCCGACAGACCGAAACTCACGCCATCAGAAATATCAGCAGAGTCATCCGCAGTGGCGGTATAAATCACACTGCCGGCACCGCTGTTTTCATCGATCGCAGTGGCCGTCGCGCCAGACGTAATGCTTGGCGCTGCTTCATCCAGGTTATTGACCGCCAGGGTAACGGCCTGATTAGTAAAGTTACCGACTCCATCGGTGGCGGTGACAGTAAAGCTGTAGCTTGGTTTGGTCTCGTAATCAGCGTCGGCCAATAAGGTGACTTCACCGGTGGCTGAGTTGATGCTGAACAGTGACGCATCTGTACCTAAGAGGCTATAAACCGCCGTCGCATCATCCGTCGCTGCGGTGTAAATCACCGCGTTCTCACCGGAGTTCTCATCAATGACATCCGCCAACGTGCCAGAAGTAAATACAGGCCCCACTTCATCCAGATCATTGATCGCCAGAGTGACGGTCTGATCAGTGAAGTTACCAGCCCCATCGGTGGCGGTGACAATAAAGCTGTAGCTTAGTTTGGTTTCGTAGTCGGCATCCGCCAACAACGTCACTTCGCCGGTGGCTAAGTTGATGCTGAAATACGCTGCATCGTCGCCTGAGAGCGAGAAAGCCACGCCATCAGAGATATCTGCGGAGTCATCGGCAGTCGCGGTATAAATCACACTACCGGCACCGCTGTTTTCATCGATGGCAGTCGCGGTATCACCAGAGGTAATCGTCGGTGCGACTTCATCCAGGTTGTTGACCGCCAAGGTGACGGACTGGCTATCTTGTAAACCCGCGCCATCGGCGGCGGTGACGGTAAAGCTGTAACTGGACTTGCTTTCGTAATCCGCATCCGCCAATAAGGTTACTTCACCGTTGGCTGAGTTGATGCTGAAGTACGCGGCATCTGCACCCGACAGACCGAAACTCACGCCATCAGAAATATCTGCAGAGTCATCCGCAGTGGCGGTATAAATCACACTACCCGCACCGCCGTTTTCATCGATCGCAGTGGCGATAGCGCCAGAAGTAATCGTCGGTGCGACTTCATCCAGGTTATTGACCGCCAGCGTCACGGTTTGGTCGGTGTAGTTACCGGCCCCGTCGGTAGCGGTGACAGTAAAGCTGTAGCTGGACTTGGTCTCGTAATTGGCATCAGCCAATAACGTCACTTCGCCGGTGGCTGAATTAATGCTGAACAGCCCTGCATCGGCTCCCGAGAGGCTATAAACCGCCGTCGTATCATCCGTCGCTGCGGTGTAAATCACCGTGTTTTCACCGGAGTTTTCGTCAATGGCGGTCGCTGTTGAACCGGATGTAAATGCCGGTGCCACTTCATCCAGATCATTGATCGCCAGAGTGACGGTCTGATCAGTGAAGTTACCAGCCCCATCGGTGGCGGTGACAATAAAGCTGTAACTTGACTTGGTCTCATAGTCGGCATCGGCCAACAAAGTGACTTCGCCTGTTACAGCATCGATCGAGAAGTACGCAGCATCTGCACCCGACAGACTGAAAGTGACTCCGTCAGAAATATCAGCAGTGTCATCAGCGGTGGCGGTATAAATCACACTGCCCGCACCGCTGTTTTCATCGATGGCAGTCGCGGTATCACCAGAGGTAATCGTCGGTGCGACTTCATCCAGGTTGTTGACCGCCAAGGTGACGGACTGGCTATCTTGTAAACCCGCGCCATCGGTGGCTGTAACAATAAAGCTGTAGCTGGACTTGCTCTCATAATCCGCATCCGCCAACAAAGCAACTTCGCCGGTGGCGGAGTTGATGCTGAAATACGCGGCATCGTCGCCAGAGAGCGAGAAAGTCACACCTCCAGAAATATCCGCGGAATCATCGGCCGTCGTGGTATACACCACTTGCCCGGCACCTGAGTTTTCATCGATTGCAGTAGCCGTCGCGCCAGACGTAATGCTTGGCGCTGCTTCATCCAGGTTATTAACCGCCAGGGTAACGGCCTGATTAGTAAAGTTACCGGCTCCATCGGTAGCGGTGACAGTA
>NZ_JAUORS010000005.1:0-174017 GCF_030548165.1 Oceanobacter sp. 5_MG-2023
CTTGACCCGTCAGGCCTGCAAGTCGGCTTCGTGATTCGAAACCATCCGGTAGCCCAGAGTGAGCACCGGATTAAATGAATGTCCCCTATAGTACTAGTTGTTATTTCAAAAAGATCAAACATATTATTAATCAAAAACGGCGGCCTCCAATACGGCACCAATCCAATAATCATGGCAACCCAAACAATAAATGACCGTCAAAATAGCACCGCTGCGCTGCTGATTATCGCCGTTACCCTGAATGAATACCGATTAACAGGCTTTTTCAAATCAATGATTGATCTGGCTGTTTGATTGGTCTGATCGATGCTCCTAGAATTTTAATATTTGCACGATCCTACGATTTGATAGAACTGACACGAAGGGAAGACGACGATGAGATTGATGAACTTTTTTGGATTTGGCCACGATCATCAAGATGCTATCCATGCCAAGGAAGCAGCCAAGAGAGCCAGTGTATCGCTGGATATTGATGTATCCATTGCTGCGCACGAAAACTGGCTGACCCGGCTGGAAACCTATATCTCCGGTCACAGTCACGAAACACTGGATCCAACCCATGCTGCTTGTGACGACGAGTGCGAACTGGGCAAATGGATTTATTCCGATGGCGAAAAGTACCTCGGCCAATACGCAGCGTTTAATGACCTGAAAGCAACCCATAAAATGTTTCACTACAAGGCATCATCCATCATCAGCCTGGTACAGGCCGACAATCATTCTGATGCGGAGAAAGAACTGGCCGGAGATATCCACAAGCTGACCCTGAAAATTCGTCAACGTCTGCAAGACCTGAAATACATCGACTAGCCCATTGCCGGCTCAGACCCACAGGCACTGACGACAGCAGCCAGCAGTGCCTGATTATTACCCCTCCCGCTTGGCCTTCCCCTGTTCACACCACGGCCCAAAACAGCCAGTAACCCGCTGACACTCCCGTCATCACGACCCACAAACCAGCAACGGTTGGTTCTGTACTTGGACATACAACCCCGTCATGATCAGGACTGACGACCATTGCACATCAGACACGTTATGAACTATTGGCTATTTAAAACAGAACCGACAGCGTTCAGCATCCAGGATCTGGCATCGCGACCGAAACAGACAGAGCCCTGGGATGGGGTACGTAATTATCAAGCCCGCAACTTTCTACGTGATGAGATACAGCCGGGTGATCAAGTCTTTATTTACCATTCCAGCTGCAAGGAAATTGGCATCGCCGGGCTGGCGGAAGTGGTGCGGGCTGGCTATGTCGATCCCAGCCAGTTTGATCCCGAATCCAGATACTACGACCCGAAAGCCACGCAGGAAAAGCCGCGCTGGTATCAGGTCGACATTCAGCTGGCGCAGGTTTTTCCACGGGTGTTGCCGTTGCAAGACATCAAGGCCATGCCGGAGATCACCGAGTTGGGGCTGATAAAAACCGGCAACCGTTTGTCCGTTATGCCTGTCAGCCCCCGTGAGTTTGATATTTTGCGACAGCGAGCCAGCTGACAACAGCCAGCCCTCCGAACAGATCCAAACAACACAGACAATCAGGAGTACTGATGAAAATCTACGGCGATAGCCAGTCCGGTAACTGCTACAAAATCCAGCTGGTATGTGCGCTGCTGAATATCCCGCATCAATGGGTCCGGATGGATATCCTGGCCGGTGATACTCACTCCCAGGCCTTTTTACGCAAAAACCCCAATGGCAAGATTCCGGTCCTGGAGCTGGATGATGGTCGCACCCTGAGTGAATCCAACGCGATCATCAACTACCTGGCAGCCGGTTCCAGCCTGTTACCAACGGATACCTTTACCCTGGCCAAGATGCAGCAGTGGCAATGTTTTGAGCAATACAGCCATGAGCCCTATATTGCCGTTGCCCGCTTTATTGCCAAATATCAGGGAATGCCCGCCGAACGACAGGACGAATATAGCGCCAAACAATCGGGAGGTTACCGGGCCCTGGATATCATGGAACAGCAACTGGCCGTCACCCCCTGGCTCTGTGGCGACCAAATCACTAATGCCGATATCAGCCTCTATGCCTATACTCATGTGGCACATGAAGGCGGCTTTGAGCTTGGCCGCTATCCCGCCATTCAGGCCTGGTTGCAGCGTCTGGCCGCAACACCCGACTGGATTGCCATGGCATGATATGAACCAATAACCGCTGCCAATATCCCAGACAGACCATTCAGGAGATTTCCATGTCAGGCTATCCAGATACTTCGTCTTCCAAGCCCCCTCGTCCCCCTTTGTCACCACTGGACGATGATGCCAAAACCCAGGCACTGATTGCTTATTGCCTGTTAGGTGCCGGCTATTTTACCGGCGTGTTCTGGGTAATTGGTGGCGTCTGGGCCATGGCCAAAATCAGTGATTTTCAAGGCTCTCTGTTTGAAGACCACTTTGCCAATATCATCAAGGTATTCTGGTGGGGGCTGGGCATGATGGTGATAGGAATTGTGACCTCTTTTATTATTATTGGCTGGCTGATTATTATGGGGACTTTTATCTGGACGGTATTCAGGATTGTCAAAGGGTTATCCCAACTGACCTCAAACCGGTCCTACTCAGGGCGTGACTGACCGGAGTACCCCCGTCTGTCAAAGCGCCAGATACACCGTAGACAGCAGCCAAACACAGCCGCTGTATCAAGCCGGTATCGTTCTGCAGTTGACAGCCCACTTGGGCACCCTATGATGACGGAATCATAATAGTCAAAGGACGCAGTCTTGAACGAAGTTCCCTTAAGTGTGCTGTTTGGCATACTCGCGGTACTGATCATTTTTTCAGGATTCTTCTCCAGTTCAGAAACCGGCATGATGTCGCTTAACCGCTACCGGTTGCGGCATATGGTGAAAAACAATCACAAGGGCGCCAAATTGGCCGCCAGACTACTCGAAAAGCCCGATCGTCTGATTGGCACCATCCTCACAGGCAACAACCTGGTCAACTTTGCCGCAGCGGCACTGGCGACTATTATCAGCCAACGACTATGGCCCGATAACCCCGATCTTGCGGTATTCGTCAACACCATCCTGTTTACTCTGGTGGTACTGATTTTTGCCGAACTGACACCCAAAACCCTTGCGGCGATTGCGCCGGAAAAAATTGCCTTTCCTGCGTCTCCCATCCTGCTGGGACTGCAGTGGCTTCTGCACCCCTTTGTCTGGTTTGTCAACGCCATTGCCAACAGTCTGCTGAAGCTGATTCGTATCGACGTCCACAATACCCATTCCGATCATTTGAGTACCGAGGAGCTACGCACCGTGGTGCGGGAAGCCGGGTCAATGATTCCCAAGCGTCACCAGCACATGCTGTTAAGCATTCTCGATCTCGAAAAGATGACCGTGAATGACATCATGGTGCCTCGCAACGAAATTTTTGGTATCGATCTCGATGACGATATGGATATCCTTATCGAGCAACTGCGTACCACCCAGCATACCCGGGTGCCCATCTACCGGGGCGATATCAATAACATCATTGGTATTCTTCACGCCCGCTCCCTGGCACGGGTAATGAGTCAGGGCGAATTCACCCGCGAAGACATCGAAACAGCAGCGCGCGAGCCGTACTTTATTCCGGAAAGCACCCCACTTCACACCCAATTGTTCAACTTTCAGAGCCACCAGCGCCGTATTGCTTTGGTCGTTGATGAATACGGTGATGTACAAGGCATTTGCACACTGGAAGACATTCTTGAAGAAATCGTCGGTGAATTCACCACCGATGTGCTGTCGACCAGCTCCCCCGATGTACATCCCCAGGAAGACGGGAGTTTTATTGTCAATGGCACGGCCTTTATTCGTGATGTGAACAAGACCATGCACTGGGACTTGCCGATCAATGGTCCAAAAACCATTAACGGTCTGATCGTCGAAATTCTGGAAAACATCCCGGAATCTCCGGTCTGCCTGCGTATTGGCCGCTATCGTTTTGAGATCCTGCAGCTCAAGGACAATATGGTCAAGGCCGTCAGAGTCACTCTGGACAGCCCGCGTAAAGAACCCGTCACGTCATAACAAACGTCCCCCGGTGGCACTCTGCCACCGGTCGGGTGCAGCAACAGCTACCAGCTATCAACTGACCTTTTGCTGCAGTTCGGAACCATCGTCCCGGATCACCCAGCCAATAAATCCAAACACCGGAATATTCATCAGCAAACCATACATCAGCGGTACAATGGCCAACTCGGGTTGATGCAATATCGTTAACGCCACCATCATCGCCGTTCCTGCATTCTGCACGCCGACTTCCATCGTAATCGCACGACTGTCTGATGCATTCAGAGATAACTGCCGGGTAATCACCCAGGCCAGCAGTAACGCAGACACACTTAACGTCATGACCGCGACGCCCGTCAATGACACCATTTTTTCAACAACGCCCCAGTTGTCCACCAGTAACAACCCAATCACCAGTAACATCAGGAAGGTCGCCACCAACTTGACCTGTCGCTCGGCCTGCATCGCCAGGCGCGTCCAGAAATGGCGCAAGGTCATCCCCAGAACAACCGGTACCAGTGTCACAACCATCAACTGAGCAATCATTAGACCAACAGGCAAACCAAACTGGTTGATCTCCGCACCGGCGAATTGCATATACACAGCAAATAACACCGGCAAGGTAAACGGCACCAGCAGGCTCGTCATCGCCGTCAAAGAAATACTCAGCGCCACATTACCGCGCGCCAGGAAAGTCAGCATGTTGGACGTGGCACCACCAGGGCAAAGCGCCACCAGAAACAGGCCGGCACCGGCCATCAAGGGTAATTTGAACAACACTATAATGATCAGGGCAATGACAGGTAACAAGACTATCTGCAAGAACAAGCCTATCAGGCACACTGTTGGCTGACGCCACACCGCGACAAAATGCTGACGGGTCAACCCCAACCCCATGGTAAACATAATCAAGGCAAGGACGATGGGAAGGATGACAGGGGCGACCAGCTGCTGCATATTGATTCTCTTTGTTATTCACGATCAGATTGATATAAGTGCCACTCTAGCCTTCATTCAATTAATCCAGAAGCCACCTGACTCAAGGTTTTGTTATAAGCTCTGCATTTCTGCGGCCTGATAACTCCGCGCAACCATACTCCGATAACAGCCCCATATTCTGAGGAATCCCGCGTGTCGTACTGGTGGCTAGCCATTCGCCCGAAAACCATCCCTGCTTCCATTGGCCCGATTCTATTGGGCACTGCACTGGCATCGACCGAGACCCAGCTCAACGGTCTGCTGTTTGGCCTGGCCATACTCTGTGCCGTTGCCCTGCAAATTGCCGTCAATCTCGCCAACGATCTGTTTGATGGCCTCAGCGGTGTCGATACCGAAGCCCGCCTCGGCCCGGCCCGAATGGTGCAATCCGGCTTTATTACTCCGGCGGCCATGGCGGTTGCACTGGCCATTTTTACCCTGCTGGCCACCTTGTTCGGTCTGACACTGGCTGCCCTGACCAGCTGGAATTTACTGTTTATCGGCATCGCCTGCTTACTCGCCGTCTTTGCCTACAGTGCCGGGCCAGCGCCACTGGCCTCCATGGGCCTGGGGGAGGTTACGGTTCTGGTATTTTTTGGCTGGATTGCGGTGATGGGCAGCTACTGGTTGCAAACCGGTGAGTTGACCGTCACCGCCTGGTTGTATGGCACCAGCGCCGGACTGTTCAGTGTCGCCATATTACTGGTCAACAACCTGCGTGATATTCCCACCGACCTGGCCAGTGGCAAACTCACCCTGCCAGCCCGACTGGGAGAAACACGCACCCGGCGGCTGTTTGTTGGCGTTATGATAGCGGCCTTGCTTGTACACCTGGTCGCCGCCTGGCCCTGCCCCTGGCTGATGCTGCTTCCAGCAGGACTGTGTCTGAAACCGGTGCTGAATCTGATTCGCCGTATCGACAGCCTCCGCGGTCGGGCATTAAACAGCCTGCTGGCCCAGACCGCCCAAGCGGGGCTGATTTATTGTGGCGCCAGTGCCACCCTGCTGATACTCCTGGCATCACCATAAATCGCACCGCCAGTGGATTACCCTCACCATCGAGGGTGAACCTCCTCTCTGTACCCGCTACAATGTCGCCCTTTGATTTCCACCCGTTTTTCCACCGGTAGCCCTTTCCATGACAAACAGCACTCGCAAAATTCTGGTCACCAGCGCCCTGCCCTACGCCAACGGCTCCATTCACCTCGGCCATCTGCTGGAATACATCCAGACCGACATCTGGGTTCGCTTCCAGAAGTCCCGTGGTCACCAGTGCACCTATGTTTGTGCTGACGACGCCCATGGCACCGCGATCATGCTACGCGCCGAAAAGGAAGGCCGCTCACCGGAAGACCAGATTGCTGCCGTCAAGGCAGAACACGAAGCCGACTTTGCCGCTTTCCAGATCGGTTTTGACAACTTTCACAGCACCCACAGTGAAGAAAACCGTGAGTTGTCCTGTCAGATATACACCCGTCTGCGCGACAAGGGTCACATTGCCGTACGCTCGATCAAGCAGGCATTCGACCCGGAAAAAGAAATCTTCCTTGCCGACCGCTACATCAAGGGTGACTGTCCCAAGTGTTCAACGCCAGACCAATACGGTGACAACTGCGAAGCGTGCGGCGCAACCTATACACCCGCAGAGCTCAAAAACCCGTACTCCACCATCTCGGGCGCCACACCGATTGAAAAAGAGTCCGAGCATTATTTCTTCAAGCTGCAAGATTTTGATGCCTTTCTGAAGGACTGGACACGCTCCGGTACCCTGCAACCGGAAATTGCCAACAAGCTGGCTGAATGGCTGGACTCCGGTTTGCAAGAGTGGGATATCTCCCGTGACGCTCCTTACTTCGGCTTTGAAATTCCTAATGCTCCAGGCAAGTACTTCTACGTCTGGCTGGATGCACCGATTGGCTACATGGCCTCGTTCAGAAACCTTTGCAACTCCGACGCCGGTCAGGCCCGTGGCCTGAACTTCGACGACTACTGGAAAGTTGGTTCCGACGCTGAGGTGTACCACTTTATCGGCAAGGATATCGTCAACTTCCATGCCCTGTTCTGGCCAGCCATGCTCAGTGCAGCAGACTACCGCACCCCGACGGCAGTCAACGCCCATGGTTTTGTCACCGTCAACGGTGCCAAAATGTCGAAGTCGCGAGGCACCTTTATCAAGGCCCGCACCTATCTCAACCATCTGAACCCGACTTACCTGCGTTACTACTTTGCTGCCAAACTGGGCTCCAGCGTTGATGACTTCGATCTCAATCTCGAAGACTTCGTCCAGCGCGCCAACACCGACCTGGTCAACAAACTGGTCAACATCGCCAGCCGTACCGCCAACTTTGTCTTCAAAGCCGGAGGCAAGCTCAGCGACAGCTGTGCTGAGCCAGCCATGGTGCAGGAATTTATCGACGCCGGAACCCCGATTGCCGCCCACTACGAAGCACGCGATTTCGGCAAAGCCATGAAAGACATCATGGCACTGGCCGATCGCGCCAACGAATACATTCAGGAAAAAGCCCCCTGGGCCATGAACAAGGAAGAAGGCCGTCAGCAAGAAGTTATCGACGTCTGCTCCGTTGCCCTCAACCTGTTCCGCCAGCTGATGACCTACCTGACTCCGGTATTACCTGAGCTGGCAGAAAAAACCTGCCAGTTCATGAACCTCGACTCCCTCGACTGGGAAGCCCGCAGCAATATCCTGCTGGGCCACGAGATCAACAAATTCAAACCCATGCTGGCCCGGGCCGAGATGGACAAGGTCACTGCGATTCTGGAAGAAACCAAGGCCGAACTGGCGATCGAAAACGGTGAACAACCAACGCCGGAAACCAGCACGGCCCCGGCCAAAACAAGTAAACAAGAGAAGAAGAAAAAATCCAAAGGGCCTGAACTCAGGGAAGATGGCAACGAAGTGATTGCCGACACCATCGAATTCCCCGACTTCGCCAAGGTCGACCTGCGCGTTGCCCGCATCGTCAAGGCTGACCACGTTGAAGGTGCCGACAAACTGCTGCAACTGACGCTGGATATTGGTAACGGCGAGACCCGCAACGTTTTCTCTGGTATCAAGGCGGCCTACCAGCCAGAAGACCTTGAAGGCAAACTCACCATCATGGTTGCCAACCTGGCACCCCGGAAAATGAAGTTTGGCCTGTCTGAAGGTATGGTGTTGGCCGCCGGGCCAGGTGGCTCCGAGATCTACCTGTTGGAACCCAATGAAGGTTCACAGCCAGGCATGCGAGTGATGTAAATCTGGCAATCGTTCAGCGCCACGCTTCATGTCCCGTCCCAAGGCTGGGGCAGGAGTCGTGGCCTGTTCAGCGCAGTCCCATGGGTACCGGACAGGTATCCAGGTATTGTCTCCTGACCTCTGCGTTATAACCAGCGTAACTTGCGAAACCAGACCAACAGCCCCACGGCCAGAGTCGCCATCACTCCCAGCAAAATAAAATAGCCGTTTGCGACTTTCAGCTCGGGGATATAATCGAAGTTCATGCCGTACAAACCGGCCAGAAACCCAAGCGGAATAAATATCGCAGTAATCACGGTGAGCACCCGCATGGTGTTGTTAAGCTGGTGTGATGCAACAGCAAGATAACCATCAATCAGATCACCACAGATGTCATAAAACATCGCTACCAGGCTGGCCAGCCGCTCAAAGCGGTCATGCAAGTCGTTCAGAGTGTGGTCCAGCTCCAGATCTGGTTGTGTAAACAACGCCAGATCACTGGTTTTTAATTCATCGGTGATGCTTTGGTGATAATTAAACACCCGCCGCAATTTCACCAACCGGGAACGATACCCCATTAACTGACGCATCAAGGCGTCAGTGCCCTGCTCGTACAAGGCATCTTCCAGATCACTGAGCTGGTCTTCAAAAGCCAGCACATGCTCCAGGTACATACCGGCGGAGGTATGCATGATGCGTAACGCCAGTTGGGCCGGGCAGCGTTGTAAATGAATGCCGCCATGACCTGTCATCAGCAGATTAATACTTTCGGTCGGCAACGGATGGTAACTGATCAGCAAGCGCTCACTGATAAAAAATGCCACGGATTGGGGCTGGTAGTGCAGCTCACTGTCGAAATGGGCAATACCGCGATACAGAATAAAGACGTGATCTTCAAAGGCTTCGTATTTGGGCGGGTGGCGATCGCGCTGGGCGTCTTCGATAGCCAGGGCATGACACCCCAGACCCAGTAACAACTGCCGTTCCTGATGATATTTTTCAGCCCCCTCCGACGTCAGGTCCAGCCAGAGTCGGCTGTTATTGTCGCCACGCCAATCGTGTATCAGCTCTTCACCGCCACTGAACGACTGGCCGCTGCTGTTGATCATCAGGGTGCGAATCATGCTCTGTCCTGCGACGAGAAAACATTCAACAAAAAGTGGCGTTCAGGTCAGGCGCGTTACATCAACCGCAACACGTAATACCGGATTACTGCCGCCACCATAAATAACGCCACACAGCGGCGTCACATCATAAAAGTCGCGGCCCCAGGCTGTGACAATATGCTGTTCATGGGCCATGCAGTTATTGGTTGGATCGTATTCAAACCAGCCTTCACCGGGAGCGTATACCGCCAGCCAGGCGTGGGTAGCATCGGCACCCACCATTTTTTCCTGTCCCGGTGGCGGCAGGGTTTCCAGATAGCCAGAAACGTAACGGGCTGCAAAACCCAACGATCGCAAGATGGCAATTTGCAGATGTGCAAAATCCTGGCAAACGCCACGACGGCTTTCAAGAACTTCCTGCAAGGGAGTGGCGATGGTGGTGGACGCCGGAGAGTATTCAAACTCCTGATAGATCTTGCTGGTCAGGTTCATAACGGCAGTCAGTAACGGCGTATTGTCGTCAAACAGACTATCGGCATATTCTTTCAGGGTCTGTGATGCCTTGAGCATCGGCGAGTCCAGCAAAAACTCCCGCGCCAACAAGACTTCCGGTGCCCGGGATGAACTCATAGCCTCCCGCGCATCACGACAGCTGATACCCAGTTCCAGCTCTGGTGCGGCTTTTTGCAGACTGGTACGCACTTCGCTGGTCGAGGTGATCACCAGTTTTTTGTGCGGTTTCTGTATTTCAAAGTGATAGGCATTATTGCCAAAATAATCACACCGGTTCGAGGTAAAAGCCGCACCGGGCAAGACGTCAACACGGGTCGACAGACACTGCTGACGCAGGGTGTCCCGTGGCGTCACGTGGGCCATGTTGTAACAGTGGGAAACCCGACTGTGGTACACATATTCTGTGGTATGACGAATGCGATATAACACTAGATGCTTTCCCAGGTACTGTTAACCAGTTGCTGTGACGCTTCCCGGTGATCAAAGTATTTGTCTGTAATCATTTCACTCAGGCCGCTTAACTGGTCGGCTATTTTGGTCATTTGCTCACCCAGATGGCTGCGTTGGAAGCCGTCAGCCTTGCTGAGCTCTGCCAGTGATGACAGCTTGAGCAAGGTTTCACATTCAAGGATACGACGTTCATCCGCAGACAACTCGTGCATCTGGGTCGGTGTTTTTGGCAACGCCCCGATATGTTGGCGTAATTGCTCAACCTGATACATCAACGAACGTGGATTGGTCGGGTCCATCATCACCAGATCGAGACTGGTCTGAATACCGACACGGGCACGATAACGGCGACGATAGCTGATCAGGGCTTCCAGCGATAACAGCAGTGCCTCACAGAGCTTGCTCTGATCCGACTCCGACAACACCGGAACAATCAGACTGTCGATGGCAATGGCGATCTGATAACCCCGTTCGAGACGCCGTCCCATATCCATAAAGCGCCAGCCAAAGCCTCGGATCATGCTTTCCTGGGTCAGGCCAGACAAGGCCATCAAGGCGGTTACCAAGGGGTCGAGGGCTTCTTCCGGTGCCGATGCCAGGCTGCCCGAGAAACTGACCCCCAGCATATTCAGGGCATCACGAATGTCGTTGATGACACGATAGGTATCCGACGACAACAGCTCTTTGGTCTCTTCTGCGCAATAAAGCATGGCATTAAGGTTGCCGGAAATACTGCGTAATACTGAGCCGTTTTCGATAATGCCGCGCAAGGCTTCTTCTGCGGTTTGTTCATCGGTGGAGCGTGACGGTGTGGCAGTAATCATCGATACCGCATGCAGCAACTGATGCTGGGTTATATCACTGATTCGCTCTTCGCCGTTCAACATCATAAAGGCGGTACGCAGGATTCGCAGCGCGGCTTCGGCACGCTCGGCATAACGTCCCATCCAGAACAGGTTTTCCACCACCCGACTGGGCAAGCTGATCAGGTCGGCTTCGCGACTGACCGGCTCATCGACCTGCTCATCATGCACCATACGCTCCGGCTCAGAAGCGATCACCCAGGTGTCCTTGCTCTTGGCACCGGTCTGGTTGGAAATCATGAATGAACGTTCGTCCTGACCGATACGGGTCAGGCCACCGGGCATCACGGTATACGAGGTATCCGTTGCGACGGCAAAGCTGCGCAGAATCACCGGACGTGGTTTCAGCACACCGTCAACAAACGACGGGACGTGGGCGGCTTCCATGACCGGCTGAGCCACATACTGGGTCGGGTCCGCCTCAATCCGGGCTTTCAACGAGCGGGCTTCTTCTGCGCTCAGCTCCGGGCCGTACAAGCTGCGGTTATCAAGATTACGATACACCGGCTTGACCACCAGCTCATGCAAGTGATCCAGCACATACGCCCGATCGTCTTCACGGCCACACCAGTGGGTTTCGACCGATGGCAAACGCAGTTCACGGCCAAGAAAATGTTTGGCAATACCGGGCAGATAACGCAAAAAAACCGGATTTTCGAGAATACCGGAGCCCAGTGGATTAGCCACCACCACATTACCGGCACGCACTACTTCCAGCAGGTTGGCCACCCCGAGACGGGAATCACCCCGTAATTCGACCGGATCACAAAACCAGTCGTCTACCCGGCGCAGCAAGACATCGACCCGGCTCAGGCCATCCAGAGATTTCATCCATAAAAAGCCATTACGGACGACCAGGTCATCACTCTGAACCAGATGAAAACCCAGGTAGTTGGCCAGGTAGGCATGTTCAAAATAGGTTTCGTTATGGGCACCTGGCGTCATCACAGCCACACGCGGTGCGCTGTTGGGTGACAAGGAATTCAGCTTGGTACGTAAACGCTGAAAAAAGGCCGCCAGCCGATGTACATGGCTATCGCGAAACAGGCTAGGAAAAACCCGTGACATCACGTTGCGGTTTTCCAACGAATACCCGGCTCCACTCGGGCTTTGGGCGCGATCACCCATGGCCATCATCTGGCCATCGGCACCACGCACCAGATCAACCGAGTGCAAAATCAGGTCGTGCTCACCGGGTAATTTGATACCGTTACAGGCTCGTAAAAAACCACGGTGGCAAAACAAGGCATCCGGCGGAATCACACCGGAACGAATCAGCTCCCGATTACCGTACAGGTCGCGCAGCAGCAGATTGAACAACTCCGCCCGCTCCAGCAAGCCTGCCTCGATCCGGCCCCACTCTTCACTGCCAATCACATACGGAACCAGATCCATATTCCAGGTGTGAGATGGCGTGCTGGAGTCGCTGTAGATGTTATAGGTCGCCCCATCGTCCCGTAGAATACGCAACGCTTTTGACTGTCGTTCATCAAATAACGCTGGCCCCAGCTCTTTCAGGCTGTCGAGAAGATAGGACCAGTGCGGGCGCAGCTCTCCATTGGCATCGACAGCTTCATCCTGAAGCGCCGGATTATGACGATAGATCAGATCATCGCTGTCTGGCCCGGAGGCCTGTGACATAGTCTGCGACATGCTTGTTCTCGCTGCGGATTTCAATAAATGCTCGTTAAAAATTCAGACCAAAAAAATGGCCGCTTATTAGCGACCATTATGTCAGATTGGGGAAATTGTCTCAGCTTTGTTTGCTCCCCTCAGCAGCGAGGGGAGCCAGCCTGATTTATTTCCGCCGCAAGTCCAGCGTACAAGGATAGTCGTTCGGAGACTCTTCCGGTGGCGGAGCCATTGGACGTGGCTCGCTATGAGGGAAAAACTCCCGAATAGCATCCACATCCGGACGGGGTGAATACTCACCGTGGCTATGATCCAGTGTCGAGAAACGATTGACCCGACGTGATTCCGCTTCAAAGGAGTTCACCGGGAAGGTGTCGTAACTGCGGCCACCCGGATGCGATACGTGGTAGCTACAGCCACCCACGGAGCGACCGTTCCAGGTATCAATCAGATCAAACACCAATGGTGATTGCACGCCAATGGTTGGATGCAACGCCGACGGTGGCGCCCATGCCTTGTAACGCACCCCGGCAACCATTTCGCCATGGCGACCGGTGCTGGTCAGTGGTACACGACGACCATTACACGCCAGTACATAGCGCTTGTTGGTCATGCCGTAGACCTTGACCTGCAAACGTTCCACGGAAGAATCCACATAACGGGATGTACCGAAGCTGGAGACTTCTTCACCCAATACATGCCATGGCTCGATGGCCCAGCGCAATTCGATCTTGATATCACCGAGTTCAACCCGACCGTAGTGCGGGAAGCGGAACTCTTCAAACGGCAACAGCCATTCGGCGCGGAAATCGAGACCATGTTCCTGCAGGTCCTGGGCGACTTCCTTGACGTCTTCCCAGACGTAGTGCGGCAACATGAACTTGTCGTGTAACTGGGTATTCCAGCGCACCAGATCATGCTTGTATGGATCTTTCCAGAAACGGATCAACAAGGCCCGGATCAGCAACGCCTGCACCAGACCCATGCGACTGTGCGGTGGCATTTCAAAGCCACGGAATTCCAGAATCCCCAAACGGCCTGACGGGCTACCCGGTGCAAACAGTTTATCGATACAGAATTCAGCCCGGTGGGTATTACCGGTCACATCGATCAGCAGGTTACGCATGATACGATCGACCAGCCATGGCAAGGCGGACTCACCTTCCGGCATTTGCTGGAAAGCGATTTCCAGCTCATACAAGCCTTCATCACGGCCTTCGTCCACACGAGGTGCCTGACTGGTCGGGCCGATAAAAGCACCCGAAAACAGGTAGGACAAACTCGGGTGATGCTGCCAATAGGTCACGAAGCTGCGGAGCAGATCGGGACGACGGAGCATCGGGCTGTCTGCCGGTGTTTTACCACCCAAAGTGATGTGGTTACCACCGCCGGTACCGGAGTGACGGCCATCCAACATGAATTTCTCTGTTCCCAGGCGCGACTCACGAGCCGCCTGATACAGTTCATTCATGGTATGCATCATATCGCGCCAGTTGTCGGCCGGGTGAATATTCACCTCGATAACACCAGGGTCCGGTGTAACCAGCAACTTCTGCATCCGCCAGTCACGTGGAGGCTCATAGCCTTCGATAATGATCGGCATCTCCAGCTCAGCAGCGGTTTCCTCGATCATGGTGAGCAAGGCAACGTAGCTTTCCAGATACGGCAGTGGTGGCAGGAAAATATGAATCTTGCCACCACGGGCCTCGATACACATTGCCGTCCGTACCAGATTACGCCAGTAGGTTTCGGACTGGTCGTCATCGTCAGTGCGTTGTTGCTGTGACTGTTCGTCCGAGACAACCTGTTCCGCAATCGGCTCCGCAACTGTTGCCGTAAAGTTGCTGATAATGTCTTCGCGACTTTGCAGCGCTTCTGTAGTGCGGAACGGGTCGGCTTCCTGTGGCAGAGGTACTTCTTCTGACCATGGCAGCCCTTGCAATGGCAAACGCAGACCCATGGGTGAATCACCCGGTATCAGCGTAATGCGGCCACGGCGTAATTCCCACACGCTGGAGCGCCAGCTCTGGCCATAAAAGTCCCACTCAACCGGCACAACAAAACCGGTGGGGGTATTCAGCCCCTGATCCAGCACACGAGCCAGACGGCGACGGGCCAGCTCATCCTTGGCTTCTGCAATTTCAGAATCCAGGTTGACCGGCAGGTTCTGTTCTTCAAGCAGGTAATGCAAGCCGTCTTCATACGCCGCTTGCACATATTCGTCAGACAGACCCAGTTTTTCCGACAACAGGGTAGCAAACCGGCCTGCGTCTTTTTCGGTGTGGCCGTAGTCTTTATCGACCCGGGCCAACAGCTCGGGGCGTGTCCACATCGGTTCGTTATCGGTCCGCCAGAATACACCCAGTGCCCAACGGGGAACTTCTTCGCCGGGATACCATTTGCCCTGGCCGTAATGCAGCATGCCTTGCGGAGCAAAACGGTCACGCAATTTCAACAGCAGGGTTTTGGCCAGACTCAGCTTGTGGGCACCCAGGGCTTCGGTGTTCCACTGGGCCGATTCCATATCATCAATCGATACGAAAGTTGGCTCACCCCCCATGGTCAGCCGGACATCGTTTTCTTCCAGCAAGGCGTCGACCTTGTCGCCCAGTGACAGCACATCGGCCCATTCGGCATCGGTGTACGGCTTGGTGACACGAGGGTCTTCATGGAAGCGGGTCACGTCGTTCTTGAAGTCAAACTCCACTTCGCACTTGTCGGTGAAACCATTGATCGGGGCTGCCGATACCGGGTGTGGTGTACAGGCCAGAGGAATATGGCCCTCACCGGCAAACAGCCCGGAAGTAGGATCCAGACCAACCCAGCCTGCTCCTGGCAGATAAACTTCGCACCAGGCGTGCAGGTCGGTAAAGTCTTCTTCCGGGCCGGAAGGGCCGTCGAGCGACTTTTCGTCTGAGGTCAACTGCACCAGATAACCGGAAGCAAACCGCGCCGCCATACCCAGATGACGCACGGCTTGCACCATCAGCCAGGCACTGTCACGACAGGAGCCGAGGTGTTTTTCCAGCGTCTCTTCCGGTGTCTGAACGCCTGGCTCCATACGAATGGTGTAGTCAATCAGCTGTTCCAGCTGGGAATTGACGTCGACCAGAAAGTCGATGGTGCGGCGTTTTTCTGTCGAGATACCAGCCAGAAACTTTTCGAAAGCCGGCCCTTGTGGCTCCAGCTCCAGATAAGGCTGCAGTTCTTTTTTGGTTTGCTTGTCGTATTCGAATGGAAACTCTTCCGCGTCTTCTTCCAGGAAAAAGTCAAACGGATTCACAACCGTCATATCGGCAATGACTTCAACCTCTACCGAGAACTTGCGGGTCTTCTCGGGAAATACCAATCGAGCCAGGTAGTTGCCATAAGCATCCTGTTGCCAGTTGATAAAATGCTCTTCTGGCTGAACCTTGAGGCTATACGCTTCAATAGGTGTACGACAATGAGGCGCTGGACGCAGTCGAACCACATGGGGTGACAGTGAAACAGGCCGGTCGAAGTCGTAGTATGTGTTGTGCTGAATCGCAACACGGATAGTCATAACTGCTCCCGAAATAGGAAATCTCTGAATATCATTATAAATGCTGGCCGGCATCGCCAGACCAGCATTTCATTTTCATCCCTGATGCCCGTTGGGACTTCGCTATTGATCCGACAGGAACCAGGTTTTTTGTATCAGGTCATGAACATCTGCCAGTGACAATTGCAGTTCATTCAGATCTTCACGGAAAGCGACATTAAATTCTTCAGCTTCCAGGTCCGCCGCCACTTCGTCACAAATCAGTCGGGTGCGAGCAATCACACCCTCACCTTTAGGCAAACAATCCGAGCTTGCCACGATTTTTTTCAAACAAAATGCAATGGACCGGGGAAACTGCTCATCGCCCAACAGAAACGTGACCACCGGCGTTCCCTTGATGGCTGAGCGCATGGTACGGCGGAACGGCTGGTCGGCATTTAATGAGCGCAGCACATTACCCCAGATAATCTGACGACTGTTAACGGCGTATTCATCATCAGCCACCTGATGGATCGCAGCAATAGCAGCATCCAGATTACGGGAGGTCATGTCTGCCCGTTCCAGGTTTTGCCCCATCAACAACATGTCCCAGCCTTCGTCCCGGGTCATATTGACGTACAGCAAGCCAACAATTTGCTGGCAGGACTTGATGATGCTCTCCAGGAACTCGTGACGCATACTGCGGTTAATGCCAAGAGACAGATTCTCTTGCACAAACATGCTCAGCTCGTTGACCAGTTCCCAGGCTTCCGCTGGAATCACATCCCGTGTCGTACGGATATTCTCACGAATCGCTCGCAAAGAATTCACTATCGAACAAGGGTTGGTGTCATCTCCCAGCAGGAACTTCACCACATTACGCTCATCACGAACGGAATACCGACTATTGTAGTCGTCTTCCAGGCTGTTGATCACAATAAGATTGTACCAGCCCAGATTGACCCGCCGAGGCATGTCAAACAACAGCTTGTCATAAATGCTCAGCAGTCGCGCTGTGCTTTCAACCCGCTCCAGATAGCGAGCGGACCAGTAAATACGTTCTGCAACTTTCGATAGCATTATTCGATTCCTGTTCCTGTATCGACAATCCAGGTGTCCTTGCTGCCGCCACCCTGAGAAGAATTAACCACCAGAGAACCTTTTTTCATGGCAACCCGGGTCAAGCCACCGGTAGTGACATAGCTGTCGCGGGACTGCAGTACAAACGGCCGCAGATCCAGGTGACGGGGTTCAACCTTGTTTTTGCCCACCAGTGTTGGTGAGGTCGACAAGGCCAGCGTTGGCTGGGCAATGTAGTTACGCGGGTTGGCCTTGATCAGATCGGCAAAGGTTTCGCGCTCTTTCTTGGTGGAATGTGGCCCAATCAACATGCCATAACCACCGGACTCATTGGCGGGTTTAACCACCAGTTTGTCGAGGTTCTCCAACACGTGCTGACGCTGGACATCGTCATAACACAAAAAGGTTTCCACATTGGGAATCAATGGCTCTTCACCCAGATAATACTTGATGATAGCCGGAACAAAGGCATACACCACCTTGTCATCCGCCACACCTGCGCCCGGTGCATTCGCCAGGGCGACATTACCGGCACGCCAGGCACGCATCAGACCAGGAACACCCAGCGTTGAATCGGGGTGGAACACTTCCGGATCGAGGAACAAATCATCGATACGGCGATAGATCACGTCGACCCGTTCCAGACCGGCGATGGTTTTCATGTAGACGCAGTCGTCTTCAGTCACCATCAGGTCACTGCCTTCAACCAGCTCGGCACCCATGCGCTGTGCCAGAAAGGCGTGTTCAAAATACGCGGAGTTGTAAATCCCTGGCGTCAGAACCACGACGACCGGTTTTTCGACTTCACGTGGTGACAGGGCGGCCAGGGTCTCAAACAAGTGCTCAGGATAATCGCCCACAGGAGCAATGCTGACTTTTTCAAATACTTCCGGGATAACCCGCTTCATGATGGAGCGGTTTTCCAGCATATAGGATACGCCCGATGGTACGCGCAGGTTATCTTCCAGCACATAAAACTGGCCATCCCCGTCACGCACCAGATCGGTGCCACAAATATGGGCCCACACACCAAAACGAGGGCTGATGCCTTCGCATTCCTTGCGATAATTGACCGACTGTTTAAGTATAAATTCCGGTACCACACCATCTTTGAGAATCTTCTGATCGTGGTACAAATCATCAATAAAGAGGTTTAATGCCCGCAAACGCTGTTTCAGACCGGCAGCCGTCTTATCCCATTGATTCTTTGAAATTACCCGGGGAAGAATATCAAAGGGCCAGGCCCGGTCGATATTCCCACCTTCTGTGTATACCGTAAATGAAACACCCATTTCCTTAATGGTCGATTCGGCCGCAATTTTGCGCGAATTCACATCTTCATCCGAGAATGATTCCAGATAGGAAATAAGTGCTTCAGCAGGTTCACGCGCGCATCCGGGTGCGCTGAAAAGTTCATCGTAGAACTCGCCCGGTGCGTAATCCTTCCACTCGATAGACATACAGCTCCTGAAATTTGCCATCAGGTTAATGAGGAATTGACGCCAGGCTGGCAAGCACTGGGTCACTCTGAAAAGACTACAAAGTGCTCAAAGTAAACCATTACCCATGCATGACTGCAAGCCGCCACAGAGGCCATTCTGGCGCATCATACGCCATATCAGGCAACCGCAATTAACCCTTGCTACAAAGGCACCAATTCCAGACTTTTAGCGCCCTCGCGCACCATTAATGTGCAGCATATCAATTAATCCGCCAAAACCCGCCTCATAGAGAAACACCCATGCTGCAAGATAGGGCCAGATTTATTAACCAGCCAGATCTGAAGGTAATCTTTTGAACCCGTGAGCATCCGTCAACACCGCCCAGAAACACAGCGAGCTGTTGGCCCTATGGCTCAGGGCAGAGCAGTCTTCACACCATCATTTCATACAGCAGGCCTGGCCTTTGTCAGCTCAGACTATCGTCACAGACTTATTTTTTGACAGACGTTTATTATTTGATCAGTCTCAATATCCTTGATATGGGCAGTCTTCTCCTACAAGAGAGATTAGTGAATTATCAGCACGAATAATCAATAACAGCACGATCTGATAAAAACACAGTACCAATAAACAATGGCAAGAAATGGCCAATCCATATCAATAACTTTTCCTGATAATCTTTCCGCAATCTCATTCTGTTTAATTCTGAACAGATCATGGCAGGCCATTAAAATAACAAGCCGCCAATAGCAACAACATAATAACAACCAGAGCGCTATACATCTTTATGCGCATTAGCCCAGCAAAACAGACCGGTTATTCTCCGCTCTGGGGCGTATTTCAAACAGAGGGTGCCGGGGCTACCGAATGATCTCGACTCGGCGTCCCGACTTTTGACTTGATCTGTCAGGCCTGCAAGTCGGCTTCGTGATTCGAAACCATCCAATAGCCCGGAGTAAGGATTAAACAGGTGCCCCCAACAGGTCAGTTATCGTCTCCAGCAAACGATTGTATTCGCCAGAGCCGTCCACGGCGTAGTTGAGGTTCTTGAACAGGCCGGTCAGGCGTGTGTAGAAAGTGCGTACCGCAGCTTTCCTTTGTGAGTCGGAATCCGCATCCATCTGCGGCTGATGAGCCGCTACGGCTTCCATCAATTCAAACAACCGTTGCTGACGATCCATCGGCACCGACACATCCACATCATCGAAGGCATCCTGCTGCAAATACACCATATCCAGCAGCAGCGCTTTCTGTTGCACGATAAAGTCGTCCAGCGTTACCCCCTCTTCACCAGTCACCTGCATCATGCGGCTGACTTCATCACCTCGTACCAGCAGTTCCGACAACACTTCGACCCGCCGCGTCCAACCCGGGGATAAATGGGTATCAAACCAGGGCTGTAACTGTTTAAGGTAACGCGACCAGGAAATCAACGGGTCAACCGCGGGATAAAAGCGCCGATAAGCCCGATCCGCAGACAGCCCCAGAAAGGTTTTGACCGTCCCCAGCGTGGATTGGGTCACTGGCTCTTCAAAGTTACCACCAGCCGGTGAGACGGTCCCTACCATGGTAAAGGTACCCTCAACGCCATCGGTACGACGAATCACCCCAGCGCGCTCATAAATATTGCGAATCGAAGAGTCCAGATAAGCCGGAAAGGCTTCCTCCCCTGGAATTTCTTCCAGCCGGCCGGAAGTTTCCCGCATTGCCTGGGCCCAGCGCGACGTCGAATCGGCGATCAGCAAGACGTCATAACCCATACTCTGGTAATACTCCGCCAGAGTGATGCCCATATAAATAGAGGCTTCCCGGGCAGCCACCGGCATCGATGAGGTATTGCAGAGAATAATGGTTCTATCCATCAGGCTGCCGCCGGTTTTGGGGTCCGTCATACCGGGAAACTCCTGAATGGTTTCAACCACCTCACCGGCCCGCTCACCACAAGCCACCACGATCACAATATCCACATCGGAGTAGCGGGAAATCAGCCCTTGCAGTACGGTCTTCCCGGCGCCAAATGGCCCCGGAATACAACCAGTACCACCTTTGGCCAGGGGGAAAAAGGTATCCACCAGACGAATGGTGGTCGACAACGGCTGGCTCGGATAGAGACGTTCAGCCTCTCCCAGCGCCATCAATCGACGAGAAATCGGCAGTCGAATCGGCCAGCGCTGACTCAGGGTCAGGTTACGACTGCGATGCGGGTCAGCCACTCCTTCAGCCGACAGTGGCGTCAGGCGGGCAACCGGATCGGCAACACTGAAGCTGCCCTCCAGAATCCAATCCAGCTGCCATTCTCCTGGCCAGTCAAACGGCACCATGATCTTGTGCTCAAACCGTCCTTCTGCCACCACGCCGGCAATATCACTCGCCCGGACTTTCTCGCCTTCCTTGATCAGCGGCTTGAAGGACCAGCGTCGAGCCTGATCCAGACCGCGAATATCCACACCCCGCGGCAAAAAAGTGCCGTAGTTGGCCGCCAGTTGCTCCAGCGGGTTTTGCAAACCGTCGTAGACCATTCCCAGCAGACCTGGACCCAGTTCAGCCGACAACAGCTCTCCGGTTTGTAGTACCGGATCACCGATACCAACCCCCCGGGTGCTTTCGTAAACTTGCGCGTCGGCCCGGCGGCCATGAATCCTCAGGACTTCGGCTTTCAGCCATTCCTGTCTGCCATCTGCGGTCAGGCGGCCGGGCAAAACAAACACCACTTCATTTTTGGACAATGGCCGGTAGTCTCCAGACCCGGCGACGGTTTCGATGCTTTCTATTGTCACCAGATCATCCTGTACTGCGACAATACGTGCTGTTGCTTGCTGACCTGAGTCCGCCTTTTCTGCGGCTGTCTCCATCGTCATAACGGTGCTCCACTGGCCATGGTCGATGATTGGGTAAAGTTGCTACTGGCTTTGGGGTCAAGAGGGCCTGGCTCAACGGCTGTTACCGCAGCAATGTCCACCGCCACCCAGTCACTGAAACGGGCCTGGGCCTGGGTAGCGTCATAACCGATACGACGATCCAGCATGTCCCATTTGAGGACATACGCCACGACAGCCACCAGGCTGTTGTCTCCAGGCAACAGGTAGCGCCCGGTCAGGATCCAGTTATGCTGCAATAACATCTGCTCCAGCTCCCAGGGTTGATGAGAGCGGATACAGGTCAGCGCTTGTGGCAACCAAGGCTGGGCGACCTCCAGCCGGAACGTTGGCTCATGCCAGTACTGCTCTATGGTCTGACGATAACGACTCACACTCCAAAGGCCGGATGGCGGTGGATCGTTGTCCTGCTGATACTCCCGTCGCCACAGTGCGGCAACCAGCGTCCGGACATCCAGCCGCTGCTGAATCAACGCCAGCAGAGCCGTTGCTTCGGCCCTCGGGCGGGTATCGTCATGCCGCAACGTCTCAAGCAGTTTTCGTTGCCGCAATACCAGTTGCTGGTTATCGCTGGTAATGGGAAGTTCACGCCATTGCAGCAAGGATTCAATACGTGCCAGCAGGTCAGCATCCGGCTGACTTAACAGTCGCAATCGGCGCTCCAGTTTCAAGCGGGAAAGCGGTGTCTGATGACGGCTTCCCCAGCGCTCATGGGCCGGTAAACTCGACATCAACAGGGTGTAGCGATCACGCCAGTCCATTCAGACCCCTAGTGCAAACAACCAACAACTAACGAATAATGCCATCAAGAATGGCGCGAAATCTGGGTTGTAAATAACCCAATAACAACCCGGCAATGGCCCGGTCACTGAGATCCACTTCAATTTTCTCGTCACGCAGTACCAGCGTAATACCATGGTGATCAGCCGAACCGGCGGCCAGGGTCACACCATCGCGCAGCATGTCGATCTGTAACGCAAAAGCCAGATCGGCCAGCGGCCCTTGCATGGCGGACTCCGGTGATCGCCGAATATCATCCAGCGCCAGTATCTGCGGTGGTAACAGCAAATCCAGCTCACTCTCGGCGGGTAATTCGGCCTGCTCCAGTAGCCGTCCTGCGGCGGCCCGTATCAGCTTGGCCAGCAGTTGCGGCTGATCCAGTTGCTGGCGCACCAAGCGCGAAACATCCGCTGAAAAACGCTGCTCCAGCATGGATTTCATATCCAGAACCAGATCCCGAAAGGCGATTTGCATGGCTTCACTGGCAGCCTGCTGCTCACGACGGGCGTCTTCTTTCGCCTCGGCAATCAGCTTGTCGGCTTGTTGGCGAGCATCAGCCAACAAGGCCGCGGCCTGTTGGCGGGCATCGGCCAGAATTGCCTCGGCTTCTGTTTCCCCCGCCTCAACGCCATCCTGACGCAAACGGCTAACCAGTTCGTCAATCCCGGCGGAAACGACGTCACTGCCTGATTGTTTCATCCAATTCCTCCTGCGTTTACCCGTTTATCAAGCAACAGATAAACATCCATCAGCCTGTTACTGAGCCGCCAGAGCAGGAATACCGCCCGACAGCACCAGCGCAAAAATAAAGACAAACACACCGAAACCTTCAACCACGGCCGCCGGAGCAATCGACATACCAAAAATCTCCGGCTTCTCTTTTGAAGCACTGATCGCAGCGGCACACGCTCGTCCTTGCCAGATCCCGGCGACCATCAAAGACAGCCCGGATAATAGTCCGATACCAAACAACCCGGCAGCGTTTTCAATACCGACCTCTCGTTGCAAGGTAAACAGCAAGACGATGCCATAAATCACAAACGACGACGGCAACACCGACAAACCGATAAAACGCCCATGGCCACTGTCTGTATCCAGCATGGCACCAATGGCAGCCTGACCAGCCAGACCACAGCCAATCACACTGCCCATACAGCCCAGTGCAATGGGAGAAAACATTCCAATCCAGCCCAGGCTTATGACCAGCTCATTCATCTTCCAACTCCTTTAATTGAAACGGCTGGAAAGCGTAACCTTCACCCGGCTCGCCCCAGTTGTAAAATTCAATAAAATTCAGCCTCAGGCCGTGTACAACACCACTCATCACTCCCAAAGCAATATTCACTACGTGCCCCAACAGCAAGATCAGCACCCCACCAAGCAAGGCCAGCCCACCTTCGGTAGCCATCACCTGTACTGCCAGCTGATTAAATGTCAGCGCCAGTGATACCGACGCCAGCCCCAACGCAAACAGGCGCATATAACTGAGCACATCGCCAAACAGCTGACTCAGGCCCGGCAACACCATCAACCCGCGCAATAGCCGCTGTACGCCTCGTTGCAGCGGACTGGCAGAGGCTGATATCGGCCTGGCCCAGCCAGAACCCACCATAATGGCCAGCACCGCGACAACCGCCAACACCACTACTGTGGCCGAAATACCAATAAAACCGGCCCAGCAGCCCAGTAGTACGACCCCGGCCCAGCCCGCCCGGCTAACCACAAACCAGTGTTCATGGCGGCGATGCCAGGCCAGGCTGGCATTCGCCAGCAGCAGATGCACAACCCCGGTCAGGATCGATACCTTCATCATGGTGTTGTAATCCTCGATATCCATGACCACCAGACTGGTCAGCCAGTTATCGTCCGCCAGCTCCACCCCGAAGTACTCGCCCGCCATAACACCCCATACCAGCGCGGCCCCGACCAGAGACAAAAACAGCTGGCGGAGACCGCGACCGGTTTCACTCTTACCCATCGCTTTCCAGCGCAACGCCAATAACCCGCCCAATGCCAGGGCATAACCAGCATCCGACAGAATCATGGCAAAAAAGACCATAAACGACAGATACAGGTGCACGGAAGGATCCCAGGAACGGTAGGCCGGTAACTGGTAAAAACGGGTCAGCAACCCGCCAGCAGCAAAACCCGCCAGCGGCTTCAGCAAGGTAGGGGGAGATTCATCAGCGGCAGGGTCACTGGCAACAAAGGCAAAACCGGTTTCCCGAGCCAGGGTTGATAACGCCGGCAAGGAAGATACCGGCACCCAGGCCAGCAGCGTAAACACCTGGCCATCCGAGGACAATCGATCCACCACCTGACGCCAGAGTGTGTGATTGTGCGTCCTTGCCTGATGACGTTTGAGCAACAACAGATAACGGGTTAATTCTTCCCGTCGCGATTGCAGAGAATCGAGCGATTGCTCAATGGTTTCCAACGCTTCGGTCAGCTGCTCCAGGGTACGTGAACCCAAATGTTCCCGGGGCACAGGCATGCAGGCCGATGGTGGTTCCGTTGCAGATAACAGGACAACATAAAGATGGCGGCTGTCACGGCCGACCAGCTGCCAGGGGATACCCCAATGAATATCATCCGGATTCTGGCTCTGGTCAGGAAGCCGGATTGCCGCTCCGGCCTTGTAGAGCCGATCCAGCCAGCTGCGCTTGTTCACAGGCAAGCAATAAAACCACAGCCGTACATGGTTAACCCACGCGTCGTCGGGGAAATGAAACTCACCCCAGGGCAGCATCCGCTGTATCCGGGCCTGGACTTCGTCACGCTGGTCTTCCAGTTGCCGCAGCTGGTGCTGTACGTCAATGGCTTCATTAACGACCGGTTGCAAATGAAAACCGGTAAATTTTTTTAACGGCCGCCGGCGACTTTCCCCTTGCTCCAGAAAACGGATCGCCTGATTCAAATGACGAACCCCTTCCGGCACTTCCTCGCCGCTCTCATGGCCATCAATCAGATGCAGCTGACCAAATGCCTGCAAACGGGCAATGACCGCTTCCTTGTCTTTTTCACGCCCGGCGATGGCCACTTTTTTTAACGCGACGATTGTCATGATCCACCCGCAGCCTGACGTTTGTTTTTAGCTATTTTCGATGTCACTACCGACTCCCTGTCCTTGTCGTCCAGATAGATACCAATACGGCGGATATTGGATCGGGTCTCGGGTATCAGTACCTTGTCGAACAGATTTACCCGCTGGGTCACCTTGCGCAGAGCCGCTGCCATCACGCGGTGTTGCTGCTGCAACAACTGGTGTTTGACGTCCAGAGTCATGCCTTCCTGTAACCATTGTTGCAGAGGTGCAACCCAGTGCGGTTTTGCCATCAGGGGAATGGTGGCCAGATCAAAGTCAATCGCTTCCAGCTCGTTGATCCAGACACCGACGATGTTACGTCGCCGCAGCTGTAAACTCCGCACGGTGCATAATCCCTTTAAATCGATTGAGGTAACCGCCAGCATCGGCATCTGTTCACCAATACGTTGTGCCAGTTGCTGCCGTTGCTGTACCAGCTCCTGCTGCTGCACTTCCACCTGTTTGATGGCTCCTTGCAGCTGCTGGCGTTTCATATCCAGTGCCGGTAAAAAGCGCTGGTAAGCCGCTAGCTTTTGCCGCTGGGCCGACAAGGTGGCCTTCGACAACAGCAAACGTGCCATATCAGACCGTCTCCAGGCTGCCCGCCATCTCGGTCGGGTAATACTTGTCGATCAGTTCGGGCTTCATCAGCAATTGCTCGGCACGGAAACATTGCGCCATCAGCTGCCACCCCTTGTCCAGCGCCTGTTCCAGCGGCATCGACACATCCAGAGACATAAAATGCTGACGGAACAGTTGCCCGTATTGCAGTAGTTGCTGATCGTAATCACTGAGATCAAAGGCCATGGCCTGTTTCTGTTCGGCTTCGACGGCGCCGGAGTAAAGCCGGATCATGGTATTCATCACCTGGCTGTGGTCTTCCCTGGTTTGTTTGCCGATCACCAGCTGTTTCAGGCGCGACAAGGAACCAAACGGATCCAGCTGGCCATCGTGCAAATAGAATTGTCCTTCGGTGATATAACCTGTGTTGTCCGGTACCGGGTGACTGACGTCGTTGCCAGGCATGGTTGTAACCGCAAGAATCGTGACCGATCCACCCTTGGCATAATCACAGGCTTTTTCATAGCGACGGGCCAGCTGTGAGTACAGGTCCCCCATATAGCCACGGTTCGAGGGGACCCGCTCATTGGCGATACCGATTTCTTTCAGGGCATCGGCGTAGGCGGTCATATCGGTCAGCAGCACCAATACCCGTTTGCCTTCTTCCACCGCAAAACGTTCCGCTACGGCCAGCGCCATATCCGGCACCAACAAGCGTTCGACGATCGAATCCGAGGCCTGGTTAACAAACATAACGGTACGGGCAAAAGAACCCTGATCTTCAAAGGTCTGGCGGAATGAATAAAAGTCGTCAAACCCCAACCCCATACCACCAAACACGATAATGTCGGCGTCGGCCTGCGTACCAATACGGCCAAGAAAGGCGTTGTATGGTTCTCCAGAAACGGAAAAAACAGGAATTTTTTGACTCTCGACCAGGCAATTAAACAGGTCGATCATGGGAACACCCGTACGGATCATACGGGATGCCAGCACCCGTCGCATCGGGTTGACGGTTGGTCCGCCGATCTCGACCTGGCTGTCAAAATCGAGCGCCGGGCCATGATCCATCGGCTTGCCGCGACCATCAAAGATACGCCCGAGAATATTGGCGGAGTAAGTCACCTGCATCGGATGACCCAGGAATTGCACACTGACATCGGTCGCCAGCCCTTTGGTGCCATCAAACACCTGCATCGAGACTTGCTCATCGCGGATGTCGATCACTTGCGCCAGACGGCGGGTGGTGCCATCCCCACTGACCAGTACGGCCAGGTCATCCAGCCGCACCCGGGTTGATTTACCTGATTCAGGGGTTGCAACGCGCAACCGCACCAGATCCCCCACAATCGCAACAATCGAACGATAGGACGTACTGTCTGAACCCATTTCCAACCTCCTGAACCCTGCCCACCAAGGGGCGGGTATGTATTACCAACAGATATAGTTGTCACCAGGACAATATCTCTGGGGACATCATCATGACGGGCCTGAAACACATCACCTTGACCCCGCTCAGGATTAAACTGCTTTCACGGAAGTGTCACGGTATTTCATGCGGTAATACGGTACGTCACCCGCACCAGAGAGCCGCCCGACCCTGGCTGGCTATATCACAAGGCAGCCATCACTTCGTCGCGGTACCACCGCGACGAGGTTCAACATATTGCGCCATATGACTGTGATTTTTGACGATCATTACAATCTCAAGGTGATATAAATCAACAAAATGTCACTTTCCCTGCCAATGGCATTTCCCCTATCCCAACACCGGCAAAGAGCACCGGTAAAGAGCACCGGTAAAGAGCACCGGTAAAGAGCACCGGTAAAGAGCACTTCACTCAACTCGCCCTTCGATAACCAGACCATAGGGAGCTGGTTATCGAACCGGCAAGTAACAGCGAGCAGACAGATCGGGGACTCAGTCTTCCGGCATCAGGTCATTACCCGGATGAAAAGAGACGGGCTGATAAATATCCGTCATACAGCGAGCCTCACCATCCGGTTGCACAATACGGGCGTGTCGACGACTCAGGCCACGCGGTTCATCAACACCACAGGAATGGGCGATAACCCCGACTTCCTGTACCAGACTCTCGACAAAGTGCTGTACCCGGACGGCCTTGTCCGAAGGTACCAAACCACTCTGCAAATGCTTGTTGTGAGTAGTGATGCCAGTGGGACAAGTGTTTTTATTGCATTGCAACGCCTGGATACAGCCCAGAGCAAACATAAAGCCTCGGGCCGACACCACAAAATCAGCGCCCACACATAACGCCCAGGCGACCCGGTCCGGGGTAATCAGTTTGCCCGAAGCAATCACCCGGATACGTGGTCGCAAGTGAAATTCATCCAGCGTGTCCACCAGCATGGGCAAGGACTGATTCAAAGGCAGCCCCATATAATCCATCAGCGACTGGGGTGCCGCTCCCGTGCCACCTTCGGCACCATCCAGAGTGATAAAATCCGGCGCAGATTGTTTGCCGCGCAACTGGATGGCACGACACAAGTCCCGGATCCAGCCAATATCTCCCAGTACGACCTTGAAGCCCACCGGCTTGCCAGTCACCGCCCGCACATGACCGATCATATCGAGCAAGTCATCAACCGAGCGGATTTCCGGGTGGCCATTGGGGCTGATTGAGGCTTCGTGCAGGGGAATATGACGAATACGGGCAATCTCTTCATTCACCTTGGTAGCCGGCAAGATACCCCCCTTGCCTGGCTTGGCCCCCTGACTGAGCTTGATTTCAAACATGCGTACCTGTGAGTGCTCGGCGATGGCCTTCAACTTGGTATCGTCCAGCATGCCACGTTCATCCCGCACACCGTACTTGGCCGTGCCGATCTGGAACACCAGATCACAGCCGCCTTCCAGATGATACGGAGACAAACCGCCTTCACCGGTATTCATCCAGCTACCTGCCATGGCAGCGCCACGGGACAAGGCGGTAACTGCCACACTCGACAGCGCACCAAAACTCATGCCCGAGATATTCACCAGTGAGCTGGTGGTATAGGGGCTGCGGCAATGCTCACCAATGGTCAAGGGGCCTGAGCTGGCAAAATCCTGCTTCAATGCCGGAAACGGGCTGTTGACAAAGATAACGGTGCCCGGCACATCCAGACGACGGGTAGAACCAAAGGCGATGGTGGTACTTTCCTGTTTGGCGGCGCGATATACCCAGGTACGATCCGCCCGGTTAAACGGCATCTCCTCGCGATCCATGGCAAAAAAGTATTGCCGAAAGAACTCACCCAGGTGTTCAAACAAGTAGCGGAAACGTCCAATCACGGGGAAATTACGCCGGACTGTGTGCTGCGTCTGTCGCACATCCACCACCCAGGCGTAGATCACCCAGGCGCCCAGCAGCAACGCTAATAACGCCAACAGGCCCATCAGGGTTAATACACTATATGCAGCAAGCTCAAACAGGGTCTCGGTCACATCCAGCCTCGGTACATGGTTCTAAAGGAGGCTAGACTAACCTGATGGCACGGCTGAAAAAAGCCATGATCGTTCCACCAGACTGTTCTGGAGATAAAACAGGCAGGGCAATTCAGGTCAGGCGGTGGGCGTGATGTCTCTAACGGCATGGGCCGTGAAATAAACGAATTTACCTTCAGCATCTCCCACTTCTACTTGAGACGGGGACAAGGGAGAATGTTTGATGGCGGCAATATACAGGCTGCGACAGGCCACCAGGCTCTTCTCTATGTCATTAAACAAGGGCAACGAGAAAACAAAGGAGTGGCGCTCACAACCGCGCTCCAGCGCCAATAACAGCCGCGCATCGGTCAACTCACCGGCACGCAAGAAATTGATGTAGCTGATACGGTATTCCTGACCAAATTCATACAGGTAAGGTTCCATGGTTTGGCGGCTTGTACTCATGATATATCCTGCGTCAATGCTGACCAGCGGCCAATAAACGTGTCGGTGCCAACCTGGCCAAAACAACGAAGCGGATACCAATGGATCACACTCACTGACGTCATTCCGGGCATCCGGGCATGGCACAAACACGGTCAACCTCTAGACTTGACGATAGTGGGTCCAATTACGGCCAATACTGGCCAATGCTTCAGATAGTGTAGTGTACCGATACGAAAACGCCTGCTCCTGCAGCTGAAGAGGCAATACTCGCTGCCCCTTGAGCAGCAGGTCCGCCATCTCACCAAACACGATACGCGCCACGGCTGCGGGCATGGGCAACAGTGCCGGACGCTTCAGGCAAGTCGCCAGCACACGGGTAAAATCACGGTTTGTCACCGCCTCTGGCGCCGTCATATTAACAATCCCCTCTGCCTCAGAGGCCAGCAGATGATTCAGCGCTGCCAGATAATCCTCAATATGAATCCAGGACAAATACTGTTTGCCAGAACCAATACGTCCTCCCAGCCCCAGAGAAAATGGCGTCCACAAACGCTTTAGCATGCCCCCCTGCTCTCCCAGCACCACACCGGTCCGCAAGATCAGCGACCGCCGCGACAAAGCAAACAAAGGGTGCGCAGCCTGTTCCCAATCGGCACACAGCTGAGCGGCAAAATCTTCGCCTGCCGGGCTGGTTTCAGCCACGGTCTGCTGGGCGGCAGTTCCGCTCAGGGCACCATAGACCCCGATCGCTGAGCCACTGGCCACAACATCAAAGCGCCGACCGGTTTGTATTGCCCACTCGGCCAGACGATTGGTCACACCGATGCGACTCTCGCGCAACGCCTGCTTGCGTGAGTGGCTCCAGCGCTGGTCGGCAATCCCCTCTCCCGCCAGATTGACAAGCCAGTCAAAGGGCCCAACCAACTGATACAAATCATTCACCGCCATCACGCGACCAGCCCATCGTTTAACCACCCAGTCAGGGCGTCGGGTCAATACGGCAATCTCATAGCCTTCCGCGAGCCATCCGTTCACCAGGCGAGAGCCTATAAATCCGCTACCACCCGTTATCAGTATACGTTTGCTCATACTTCACTCCGGAGAAATTGCCTTGTGATCAGCAAGTACATTTATATATACAATACTTATACAATAGTATATCCAAGGCCAAAATCAAAAGCGGATGCAAAAAACAGCCAAACAACACCAATCCCAGCATGATTATTGTTGCTGGCATAAACAGAGATGATGCTGACATGGGCGGACTCCATCCAGAATGACAGCAACCACACAACATTGCTGAAAGATTCGCCCTCTCTGGGGAATTGCTCACAGACAGCCATGCGTATTTGACGACCGCCTCACAAATGACATCGCCGTTCCCCATGACCGATATGGCATAAGATAAACCAGCACCGCCACCTTAGCCCGGACCAGTCGGTACAATGTACGGCGGTGCTTGTTCACAATGAGTTAATCGTTCACTACCAGTGATATGCCATTCCTGAAAAGAAACTGAAACAGTATTTTCACATTCACCGGCAACTAATTCTGGCAATCTGCAGAAACTGGTTACATTCTGCGGATATAGAAGATGCTTGGCCAAGCGACAGAGCCGTCGACAAGGCCTTGCTCTATGGACATGGTCTGTATTGAATTTCGCTATCAATCAGGAGGTTGCATTATGCAAACCCGATCTAATAACCACGCCACTATTTTATTGGCGCACGGAAGTAGCGATCCAAACTGGCTCAAGCCTTTTGAACAGCTGACAGGGAATATTTGCGCAGGCATGGCCAAATCCAATCAGATACAGCTGGCCTATATGGAGCTGGCTGAACCTTCCCTCGAGAATATGATTGCTACCCTGTCCAATGACGGCGTCACTCACATTGATATATTGCCGTTGTTTTTTGCTGCTGGCCGCCACTTGCGTCAGGATGTGCCAGAGCAAATAGAAGCCTTGCAACGACAACATCTGGTCAAGCTGACCCTTCATCCCCCAGTCGGCCTCGAGCCAGAAGTCGCCACCGCCATCAGCAATGTAGTGGTGCGAAAACTAATGGGAGAATAAATAGCCCGGCTTGATGTAGAACACCTTCCATTCAGGGCCATGGTATTTCGATACCAGCCCCTGAGTTTGCCCCTGAACTCCTTACGACTCCCTGCCTTTTGCCTTTGCTGCCGCCCCGCCAGAATCCGCCTGACAGTCAGGCTGTGCGTTATGTCATTTTGTCTCTTGCATACCAATACTTATACAAAAACCTATGCAAATAACCATAATTGCATAACTTCTATTGACAACAGTGCGGCAATCCCCTCAAAATCAAATCTATACAAAAAACCTTAACAAAGGTTATACAAATGAATAGTACCCAGCAAACCGCCACTCTCAAAATTGGCATCAGCGCTTGTCTTCTTGGTCAGCCAGTACGGTTTAACGGCGGCCACAAACAGTCACGTTTCTGCACCGATGTATTAAGCCAATACGCAGAGTTTGTGCCGGTCTGCCCGGAGGTCGCAATTGGTCTGGGTACCCCGAGAAAGCCTATTCGCCTGGTCAGTGACAACAGCCATGATACAACCGTACGTGCCTTGGCCAGTGCCGACGCAGAACAGGATGTCACTGAACCACTTAAACAGTATGCGCAGCAACAAGCTCTGGAGATGAACGATCTGAGTGGCTTTATTCTGATGCAAAAAAGTCCAAGTTGTGGCCTGTTTGGCGTCAAGCGCTATCTCGCCAACGGCCATCCTGAAGGTACCACCACCGGCGTATTTGCACGGGAATTCCGGCGCCTTCACCCGCTACTGCCCATGGAAGAAGCTGGAAGACTGAACGATGATGCCTTGCGAGAAAATTTTATGGTGCGGGTATTTGCCTATCAGGAATGGCAAACCTGCCGTGCAGCCGGTATGACGGCCACCAAACTGATCGATTTTCACAGTCGCTACAAATATCTGGTGATGGCCCACAGCCTGGTGCATTACAAGTCCATGGGAAAGCTGCTGGCCGACCTGCACCATGCATCATTGGACGATATTGCCAACGAGTATTTCACCCAGTTAATGACGGCTCTGGCCACCCCCGCCAGCCGTAAAATGCACACCAATACCCTGATGCATTTGCAGGGCTACCTGAAACGTCTGATCACACCAGCAGACAAGGCGGAGCTGACGGAAGTTATTCAACAATATCGCCAGGGCATTGTCCCTCTGGTGGTGCCCTTGATGTTGCTGAAGCATCACCTTAATCACGACAAAACAGTCAACGCTTACGCTCGCCAGCAGGTCTACCTCAATCCACATCCGTATGAAATGGGATTGAGGAACACCCTGTGAGCTCATCGATTCCTCAGGGCAGCTACCCGATCCGGGAGTTTGCCCGTTGCACAGGGGTTAACCCGGCAACCTTGCGGGCCTGGGAGCGACGTTATGGCCTGATTCATCCCTTTCGTAGCGAACAAGGCCATCGCTTTTTCAGTGAAGAACACGTCCGTCATGTCCGGCGTATCCTCTATTGGCTGGAGCAGGGCTACCCGATACGCCAGATCAGCTTGTTGCTGCTTGGCCATCATGAACATATCGAAGGACATGGCTCAGCTGGCAACCCGGATCACTGGCAGCAACAGCAACAAGGCGTGATCGACAGCCTGATGGCACTTGACCTCAAACGTCTCGATGCGCTCTGGTGCAAGGCATTCTCGACCTATCCGATTGCACTGTATTACCAGCATTGCCTGGCACCCCTGCGGCAGCAGTTACGTGCCGGTAGCAAGCTGGACGATCCCATGCTGCTACATACCATGGAACATCTGCTACAGCGCAAGCTGAACTGCCTGTTTTATCAGCAACAGCGCCGGGCCAGCAGCCCCACTCTGTTAATGGCGACCAATCACCCCAGCGGTGAACTGGACGTATTGGTACGAGCCTGCGCCATTGGGGCTGTCGGCCTCCGGGTCGAATACCTTGGTCCGAACCTCACCCCCAATGATCTGTGCCTGGCCGCCTCCGTTCTGGAAGCCAGACAGATCTGGATTCATTTTATCGCGACCACGACCGACCAACAGACACGCTGGCAGCGCTACCTCTCTCACACCGAACGCAGCAACATTATTACCGGCACACCACCCAACCATGAGGGTGGCCGACCCAATATGCAGCGTTTACGAACGCCATTACCACGACAGATACAGCACTATGTACTGAACACCGGCAGGGCAACCAATGCATAACGACCACCCAATCCGCCATCTGGTCTGGTTTCGAACCGATCTGCGCGTACATGACAACCCGGCGCTGCACCATGCCATGCGAGCGGCCAGTAACGCCGATGAATCAGCATCCGTACTGGCGCTGTACTTCGTCACACCACGGCAATGGCAACAACACGGCCTCGGGCAACGTAAAATCCGCCTGATACAGAACGCGGTACATAACCTCAAACAATCACTGGCCAGGCTGGGTGTCGAACTGCTGGTATTACAGGCGGATACCTTCAGTCATAGCCTGCAGCAACTGCAACAGCTGGTAACTGAGCTGGATATTCGTCACGTCAGCTTCAACAACGAATACGAAGTTAACGAAAGCAACCGTGATCGCCACTGGGAGCGCTGGGCCAGGCAACACCAGATTTCGGTTCATCGTTTTCATGACCAGTGCCTGATTCCTCCCGGCGACCTGGCCACCCAAAGCGGCTCACCTTTCAAGGTCTACAGCCCGTTCCGCAAAGCCTGGCTAGCCCGGGCCGAAGGCGCGCAGCTTACCCCGCTGCCCTGCCCAGATGCCTTGCCAACACATACCCGCCCAAGTCTCTCACTGCGCCATGGGCTGGTTGACACTGATTGCTCCCCGGACGCTCTCTGGTTTGACGACGAAGCCAGTGCACATGATGCACTGGAGGACTTCCTGCAGCAGCAAGGCCGGCTTTACCACCAGCAACGAGACCTGCCAGCACTGGATGCCACCAGCCAATTATCCGTTGCCCTTGCACTCGGTTTGCTGTCGCCCCGTCAATGCCTGTTTGCTGCCAGTCAGATGAACAATGGCTTGCTGGCAGGAGGACAGGCCGGTCTGGACAGCTGGATCAACGAACTGACCTGGCGTGAGTTTTACCGCCATTTGCTGGTCGCCTTCCCCCGGCTGTGTCAACACAAGGCGTTCAAGGCAGACACAGAACAGCTGCCATGGCGCGATGCGGAAGCCGACTTCCAGGCCTGGTGCGAGGGCCGTACTGGCTATCCATTGGTGGATGCTGCCCAAAAACAATTACTCGCCAGCGGCTGGATGCATAACCGCTTGCGTATGGTCAGCGCCATGTTTCTGACCAAACACCTGCTGATCGACTGGCGTCGCGGCGAGGCTTTTTTTAATCGTCATCTGGTGGATGCGGATTTTGCCTCCAACAACGGTGGCTGGCAGTGGAGTGCTTCCACCGGTGCTGACGGGGTGCCTTATTTTCGTATTTTTAACCCCACCACCCAATCGCAACGGTTTGATGCCAGCGGCCAGTTCTTGGTGCGTTATTTACCGGAGCTGGCCGCACTACCCGCCGCCCGCCGCCATCAGCCCAATACCCTCGAACGCCAGCAGTGTGGCTACCCGGCAGCGATCGTCGACCACGCCTTTGCCCGTCAGCGTGCCCTGCAAGCTTTCAAGTCACTCAAGATCATGCAGACGGAAATGGAATGACGGAAGTGGTCAAAAGAGAACCACTCATGTCACAGATACTTCACTCACTGGCAGTAAGTTGATATTGATTAACGCTATTATTAGCTCCACCATCAATGTCATTGACCTCCCTATCAATGCACCTTCCATGGACACAGGACGCCGTCATGAAAGCGCTTTCTTCATCCCGACTTCTGCCATTCGTCGCGACAATGTTTGCCTCTCCTCTTGTGGTCGCGGCAACACAAGACGAATTCTCAGAGCCTTCCCTGGCTGATGATCCTGATATTGAGGTGGTCGAGGTACTGGGGGTCACCGAACCGATAACATCGGTCAGTCCGCGCAAATTGTTGCGCGTCCCGGGTGCGGGTAATGATCCACTGCAAGCCATCGAAAGCCTGCCCGGTGTTGTCTTCAGCGGTGGCCGGGAATCCGCCCCCGCAGTGCGTGGCTCGTCACCGGATGACAACGCTTATTACATCGATTTTTTCCCGGTTGGTTATATCTTTCATAGCGACTCGTCGAGCATTCTCAACGACAACGTCATTGATGGTTTTATTCTCGAAGCCGCCGCCTTCGGGCCAGAATACAATGGTTCGACCGCCGCGGTGATTGATGCCAGCTCACGTTCTCCGGATTTTGCCACTCCCCAGGCGGTCATCGATGTCAGCCTGCTCAAGGCCGGGCTTTTTATCGAACAGCCTATCAACAGTGAACAGGGCTTTTATTTATCGGGCCGGCAGAGCCTGTTCCAGTACTATATCGACGCCTTGCTGGACGATGAAGATTTCCAGTTTACGACCTTGCCCGAATATTACGACTATCAGGGCAAGTATGAATATCAGCCCAGTCTTACAGAAAGCCTGGTGGTTCAGGTCATTGGCTCACGGGACAAGGCCGGTCTCAAATTCGACGAAGATTCTGACGAGCTGGCGCAAGACCCGGGTCTGGAGGGTGGTATCAGCTCTGAACGCTACTTCAACAGCCAGGCGATTGTCTGGGACAAGTTTTATGGCAATGGCCTGCAACACCAGAGCGGCCTTTCCCAACTGGAGGAGAAATTCCAGCTCACTATCGGCCAGGGAAATTTTGTTGACGTCAAAACCAATGACTACATACTGCGCAGCCAGTTTTCCCAACCGCTAGGCATAAATCACTATTTACACTGGGGAGCTGAGCTGTCCGAATCCCACGCCTCTATCAAAGGCAGCTATTCCGGCCCACCCTGCGACGAGTACAACCCGGACTGCCGCCTTGTTGATGGCGAAGAAACGGTCACCCTCCATGAAAATATCGTTATCACCAGCGTCAACCTCAACGTTGCCGACAGCTGGCAAGCCACAGACAACTGGACCATAACCCCCGGCGTGCTGGTGGCTCAGGAAGACTATACTGACGAGCTGTTTATTGAACCCAAACTGAGCACTGAATGGCAGGTTGCTCCCGGCTGGAATCTGACAGCCGCCTATGGCCGCTACCACAACTTCCCCGACAACTTCGGCCAATACGCCAAAAACTTTGGTAATCCCGATCTCAAGCTGGAAACGGCAACCCACTACGAAACCGGCATTGAACATGAGCTACGGGATGATCTGCTGATCCGCCTCGAAGGCTACTACAAAACCATGCAGCGGCTGGTAATTGCCCGGGCCGACCAGCAAACGGTTTACCCTGATCTGTCGGATGAGGAATATCTCGACCTGCCCCGTTACACCAACGATGCCAGTGGCGAGGCCTGGGGCATGGAACTGTTTATCAACAAGGACCTGAGTGAACAGTGGTACGGCTGGGCTTCCGTTGCCTGGTCCCGCACCCGCCGCACCAATGAGCTGACCAATGAAGATTTCCGCTACAGCTATGATCAGCCCTTAATCGTCAATCTGGTCGCCAGCTATGATTACAGCGATGTATTGTCCCTGGGCTTCAAATGGCGCTACCAATCCGGTCAACTGGTGACACCGATTATTGGGGCAGAACAAGACGCCAATGACCCGGAGCTATACAATCCGATTTATGGCGCCCTGAACTCCGAACGCTTACCGGCTTATCACGCCCTGGATGTCCGGGCCGATCGCAACTTCTTTTATAGCCACTGGGAAATGACCCTGTACGGTGAAATTCTCAACCTGTATGGCCGTAATAATGTCACTGGCTATCGCTACAAAAATGCTGATTACAGCGAGCGGGAAGACGTGACTGACTTGCCAACCATTGTTTCTCTGGGCGTCAAAATACGCCTATAGATAAGAACAATGTCTTAACATAACCAATAACGCATGGATATATACACCAAAATAAAGAACAATCGATATTTTTAATCTACCATTGTTCCAGGCTTTGTGGCACGGTAAGGCCCGAAATGCTACTTCAAACGTTATGTGTTCGAAGACCAACCGCCAATACCAGGAGAGCCTAATGCAGATTGGCAAGCGCGAAGAATTTGACCTCAATGAAATGGCGATTTTTGTCCATGTTGTGGACGCTGGCAGCTTCACCGGTGCCGCTAAAAATCTCGGACTGCCCAAGTCCACTGTCAGCCGCAAAATAACCCAACTCGAAGAGCGTCTTGGTGTGCGACTGATCCAGCGTACCACCCGCAGCTTGCGCCTGACGGATACCGGCAATGCCTATTATGGCCATTGCTCCCGTATCCTCAGTGAAATCGAAGAGGCCAATATCGCAGTTACCCAGATGCAGACCACACCAACCGGTACCCTGCGTATTACGGCACCGGTGCTGTTTGGCTCAACGGTATTATCCAGTCTGGTGGCCGAGTTTATGGATCAACATCCCCAGCTCACCATCGACTTGGTGCTGTCTGATCAACTGCTGGATCTGGTACAGGAAGGCATCGACGTGGCTTTCCGCATCGGGCAGCTGGAAGACTCTTCCCTGATTGGCCGTTATCTCGGCGATGTGCGCATGCTGTTATGCGCCAGCCCGGACTATCTGCAACGCTTCGGTACACCGAAACATCCGGATGACCTCGCCAATCACCGACTGATTTCAGCATCACGCTGGCTGCAATGGAATATGACCAGCCCGGAAGGCAAAGAGCTGACGGTACAGGTCAAACCCAAGTTACAGGCCAACGATTTTGCCTCACTGTATGCCCTGACCTTGTCCGGTAGCGGTATTACGCCGCTACCTGTGCTGATTGCAGCACCGGCCATTCAGTCTGGCGACCTGGTACCCATTTGCTGTAACTATCCGTTTGAAGCCAACCCGATCCATACCCTGTACCCGAGTAACCGCCATCTGTCTGCCAAGGTACGCAGCTTTGTTGACTTCGTGATTGATCACATTCGTCCGAACCCGCCCTGGGAAGTGGACATGCCACACGCCTCCAGGGAATGTGAAGTGCCCAAAGTGACCGAACACTAGATTCCGCTCTGAACTATTCCGCACCGCTCAACAAATCATCACCCACCAGAGCAATCATGCCCGGTGGGTGAATCTCCATCTGCCTGTTATAGCAGCAGCAGTTCCTTCGCCTTATTCAACGCCTGAGTGCGGTTTTTCACCCCCAGTTTGATATTGATCTTGCGGGCGTGGGTCTTGACGGTATGCAAGGAAATAAACAGCTGCGAAGCAATGTCCTGATTCGATAATCCCTCCGCAATCTTGCGTAACACATCGTGCTCCCGATCACTGAGCTGGACCCGTACCGGCTCGGTAATCGACGCTTCTGTTTCTCTGGCCGGAGCATACAACTCTGGCAGCCAGGCCTTGAAGCTCATACTGATACCTTCTTGCCGCAACTGGTGCCCGACCTGATTAAAAATATGCTGACTTTCAGCAATCTGATTACGGCCACGTAACGCCGCGGCACGAATCAGCTGAATCAACATCATGATCATTGGGCTGGAGTTACAACGCAGCCATTCATCCACTTCCGCCAGACACTCATTAAAACGGCCACAGACCAGATACAACCTGGCCTGGGTCGCGGCAGCAAAATCCGGTAATAACGGAAACACATCCGGTCGTGACAGATGCGCTACCGGCTGCCCATCCAGCAGTTCAACCAGACAGCCCTGGGCCCGATGGTGCTTGCCCTGGGAGATCCAGACATTCGCCTTTACCAGAATCAGCCAAAGATAAGTATCAGACTCAACCCCCCAGCCATGCATCAACCGTTCAACCTCATCCAGCATACCCAGAGCCCGGTGATACTCACCGTCAGCGGCGGCCATCATCGCCTGCAAACCATAGCCATAACACACAATGACATCCGCACCTTCGCGACAATAACGACTGCCCTGCTGCAACAACTCGGGCAGGGTCTCGGTTTCGCGACGAGTCACCCACAATAAAAAAGCCCGGTAGACCATCAGTCGCCCCATCGGCACAACCGGGATACGTCCGGGCTTGTCCCGTAGCAGCTGAATGCTGGCATCGACGATATCGAGGCTGAACTCCAGATGTCCCCGGTGCAGCTCGATACGCGCCTGATCAAACATGGCCAGGGCTTCCAGTGCCCAGACGCCATGCTGTCGCGCCAGTTGCATCGCCTGCCGGTTCCAGGCACGGGCATTGTCGAGGTCGGTCTCACCCAGACTCAAATACGTCAACGTACTGCACATCAGAAAACGGCTGCTGTAACGATCGCCCGGCAACCCGGCCAGCGCTTTTTTACACAAGTTCATCGCACTTTTGTGCTGTCCTTTCAGTCGCGCCTGATACCCTTGCAACGCCGCCAGGTCGGCCTCATTCAGCAACTGCCGGTGGATCAGCTGGCGCAGCATCGCGTCGGCCCGGCGCTGGCGGTGACTGACCAGCCAGGCCCAACAGGCCAACTGCATCAGCCGTGGCGACCGATTCAGCACCTGCTCCCCTGCCAGCTCACACCAATCAATCAGACCGGCAATATCCAGACTGGCCATCAATGCCTCGGCCTGGGATTCCATCCACGGCGCCAACTCTGCCACCATCGCCGTTTTCTGCGCGTGTTCCAGCGCCCGTACCGGCTGCTGATGCTCGCCGTACCAATAAAAGGCCTGTCGATGCCATTGTTCACGCTGCACTTCCGTGACCGTGGCAGCCACCAGCCGCTGGAACGGTGCCGCAATCGATACCCAGCCACTTTGCTCCAGAGGCTGCAAAAAACCATTCCGTACCAGCTCTTTAATCCCGGCACTGGCATCCTGATGATTCAATCGCCGCAACAAATCCTCACAGCCCTGTTCCAGCACCGACAGCTGCTGTAACAGCAAACGGCACTCTGCCGACTGGTCGGCGACCACGTCACTGAGCCAATAGTCCTGCAACTCAAAAACCCCCAGGCCTGGGGCCATTACATCCAGCGTGGCATAGGCCCGGACACAGGCCAGCCAGATACTCATCGCTGCCGGCCAACCGGCCAGGCGGCGATCCAGCAGTGCCCGTTCCTCCGGAGCCAGCTGCAGCCCATGCTGTTCCAGCCAGCGCTGTTGCTGTTGCCTGGTAAAGCTGAGCTGATGCATACCAACGGCCAACATGGATGGGTGCTGGAACACGGCGCAGGCACCTCGGGGAGCGCGACGGGTCGCCAAAGCAAGGAAACAAGACTCAGAAGCCCGCCGGATCAGAAGCTGAACCAGTTGCCAGCCAGTGGCATCAAGGTTCTGCAGGTTATCGATACACAAACACAGCGGCCGGTCGATCAGCGCCAACCAGTTGAGCAGAATGGATTCCAACTGCTCGACAGCAAAGGTCGGAGGTTCCTCCAGAGGCCAGCAACGCCGCGCCAGCGCCATCGCTTCTGCCGACCCATCACCGGCCAATAATGCCTGCAGCAACAAGGCGGCATCATCCGTCACTTCACAATTGAACCAGAGGACATTCAGCCCTTGCCCCTGCCAGCGCTGATACCACTCCAGCAGATATTGCGTCTTGCCAAAACCCGCCGGGGCATGAATCCACACCAATCCTGGTGCCGCCATATCCAGCGCATAATCGAGACGTTTGATAGATGGAGACAAGGACAAGGGAGGACGTCGCCGGGCCAGTAACAGCGGAGACGCAAGAATATCCACTAACGGTGCAAGTGATGTGTTATCGGAATAGTGTTCAGAAGCTGACATAACGGACTGCTGTGACCATTTGCAGCATTATGGCGAGTTTTGTCGACGTACAGCAACCGCCGTCAACTGCAATGCAAACCATCGCGCCACGTTTGATAACGTGGGCCAACGCTCTCCAGCGACAGCAGCAGCCATGCAGACGAGCAACAACGCAAGCACGTCATGGCGAATGGCGGCAAGCACAACCGGTGCGAAGCCGAGCGGCTTCGCACTCGTAACGATCAGGACTCTGCCGCTGCTTCGTCAAGCAGAGCTTTTAATTCGCCCTTTTCAAACATCTCGGTGATGATATCGCAACCACCGACCAACTCACCCTTAACCCACAACTGGGGAAAGGTTGGCCAATTGGCATACTTGGGCAAATTGGTGCGAATTTCCGGGTTGGACAGAATATCGACATACGCGAACTTCTGGCCACACTCCATCACGGCCTGCACTGTGCGGGCCGAGAAGCCACACATGGGCTGATTGGGTGAACCCTTCATGTACAGCAGAATATCGTTGCTTGCGATCTGGTCTTTGATTACTTCCATAATATCCATGGTGACAAATCTCTCATCAGGTGAATAAGGTGAATAAACAGCGGCCAGATTACCACAATCCTGACTAATCCCGACAGCCGCACTTGGGTTTTAGAGTCCAGCCACTGGCACAGTGGCGGTACCGTAACCACCACCACCCGGTGTATGAATCGCCAAGGTATCGTTCTCTTGCAACTCCAGTCGGGCACAACCGGCAACAGGCAATACCGATAGCGGTTCTCCGGCGGCGGTACGACCGCGCATCACCAGATTGACTCCGCAACGACCGGCATCCCCCCCCTGAATCCCGAAAGGGGCTACCTGGCGGCGGCCACTGATAATATTGGCGGTCATCGGTTCGAGAAAACGGATATGCCGCTCAACGCCCATGCCGCCCGGGTATTGGCCAGCGCCACCCGAGCCACGGCGTAAATGAAAGTGATCCAGCACCACCGGGTAACGTTGCTCCAGCACTTCCGGGTCGGTCAGCCGTGAGTTGGTCATATGACTGTGCACTGCGCTGGCACCGGCTCCCGAAGCACTGCCACCGGCGCCACCACACAAGGTTTCGTAATACTGGTAACGTTTGTTACCAAAGGTCAGATTGTTATTGGTGCCCTGACAGGCCGCCATCAGCTGCAGTGCGCCCATCAAGGTATCAACCAGATACTGGGCGGTTTCGACATTGCCGGAGACCACTGCCGCCGGATAGCAAGGGGCAATAATCGATGCCTCCGGTACCCGAATGGTTAACGCCCGGAACAGGCCAGCATTCAGCGGAATCGGCCGAGCCACCAGCACCCGGAATACATACAACACGGCAGCTCGGACCACGGATGTGGGCGCGTTAAAGTTGCCCGGATGCATGGCCTGGTCCGGCCGATAACCGGTGCCGGTAAAGTCAATCAGGGCACTGCGCGCCTGCTGATCAACCTTGATCGTTACCGCAAAGCGGGTGCCATCATCCATCCGCTGCTCGAACTGCCCCGATGGCAACTGGGCCAAACACGCTCTCAGAGTATCTTCGGCATTGTCGAGCACATGGCCCATGTATTGATGTACCCGTTCCCGACCATAACGCTGACAAAGACGCGCCAGCTCTCGGGCACCGGTTTCACAAGCCGCCAGCTGGGCCTTCAGGTCGGCCATATTCTGCGCTGGGTTACGCGCCGGGTAACGGCCGTTCGTCAGCACATCCAGCATTGAATCCGTCTGCAATACCCCGTGTCGCATCAGCAACAGGTTATCGATCAGTACACCTTCTTCCTCAATATGCTGGCTATTGGCGGGCATCGATCCTGGGGTTATGCCACCGATATCAGCATGATGACCACGAGCCGCCACAAAAAAATCCGCCATTCCGGAACAGTTACCGTCAATAAAAACCGGTTTGACGACGGTGATATCTGGTAGATGTGTGCCTCCTTCATAGGGCGAATTCAGCACGAAGGCATCCCCCGCTTCCATTTCCGGGTGGCGACGGACGACGGCCAGCACGCTGTCACTCATGGAGCCAAGGTGCACCGGAATATGAGGCGCATTGGCAATCAGTTCAGCATGACGGTCAAAGATGGCGCAGGAGAAATCCAGCCGTTCCTTGATATTGACGCTGCTGGCGGTTTTTTCCAGCACCAGCCCCATCTGCTCTGCGGCGGCCATAAACAGGTTATTAAAGACTTCCAGTTGTACCGGATCCGCCTTGGATGGTTCCGGGTCAGGCAGTGCCATATCCGATAGCGGCACGGATAGGAGCGCCTGTTTCTGCACGGTATCTGGCATCTTTTCCAGTACCAGTGCGCCGCTGGCAATCACCTTGCACACCCAACCCGGCTCAACGATCAACGTGCTGTTACTGTCGGTCAAGAGCAGTGGCCCGGCAGCACAAAAGCCACCGGGCAAACGGGCGCGAGGATAGACAGTGACCGGCTGCCGACCATCAGCAAAGACCATGTCGATGGTGGCCAATGGCTCGGGAGTGGCCCTGGCTGTCGGCAGCAACCGGGGTAATGGTTCACCGGGCTGAATACGTTCCAGCTGAATGGCGTCACAGATCAAGGCCTGATCCGCAGCCGCAAACCCGAACAGTTGCCGGTGTCGGGCAGTAAATTCGGCGGTCATCTTGTCTGGCGTAGCCAGCGTTACCAACAAGGGCGTATCGGCACCCTGGTAACGCAGATAAGCACGCCACTGATCCGTCACCCCGGCAGAATCCGGTAACGCTTGTCGGGCTTGATCGCTTAATTGCTGACAAACCCGTTCACGAACGGTGTCCATCTCGGCCAGTACCACTTCGACCGGCTGTTCTCCCAGCCAACGCTGATCCGCAACACCAATACCATAAGCGGACAATACCCCAGCCATCGGGTGCAGGTAGACCTGTGTCACGCCCATTGCCTCTGCCACCTGACAGGCGTGTTGGGCGCCGGCACCACCAAAGGCAACCAAGGCGTAGTCCCGTACATCATAGCCGCGCTGTACCGAGATTTTTTTGGCGGCACTGGCCATATTATCAACGGCGATGGCCAGAAAACCCTGCGCCAGTGATTCTGCGGTCTGCACTTGCCCGGTCTGCTGACTCACTTCAAGTGCCAACTGTTGAAACTGTTGCCGGACGCTGTCCACATCCAGGGGTAAATCCTGATTCGGCCCAAACAAACTGGGAAAATACTGTGGCTGGATACGCCCCAGCAAAACATTGCAATCGGTGACGGTTAACGGCCCACCATTACGATAACAAGCCGGCCCCGGATTGGCACCGGCAGACTCCGGTCCGACCTGTAACCGACCGTCAGCAAACTTGACGATGGAACCACCACCAGCCGCCACAGTATGAATATTCATCATCGGCACCCGCAAACCGACACCGGCAATACGGGTGCTGGTCTCGCGCTCCAGCTCACCGGCAAAATGGCTGACATCCGTTGAGGTGCCACCCATATCAAAACCGAGCAGGCGCTCAAATCCATCGGCACTGGCGGTACGTACCATGCCCACCACACCACCGGCCGGACCAGACAAAACGGCATCCTTGCCGGATAACAAGGCCGCCGCTGCCAGGCCACCATTCGACTGCATCAATGACAACGTCGCATCCGGGCAAATCGCCTGCAGCTGCTGTTCAACATGTATCAGATAACGCTGTAATACCGGCGTCAGATAGGCATCTGCCAGAGTGGTTTCGCCTCGGGCGACCAGTTTGATCAGTGGGCTGACCTGATGGGACAGGGAGATTTGTTCAAAGCCCAGCGCCAGCGCCAGTTCCGCCAGTGCCAGTTCATGCTGCGGGTATTTGTAAGCGTGCATCAGCACCACGGCGACCGCACGAATACCGTTGTCCCTGGCTTCCTGCAGTTGCACACGGGCAGCGTCCAGGTCCAGCGGCCAGTCAACCTGACCACTGGCCAATATCCGCTCTGGCACTTCGTACACCGCCTGATACAACGGCTCGGGTTGTTCGATGGCAACGGCAAACAGATCTGGGCGGGTTTGATAGCCAATCTGCAACTGGTCGCGCAGGCCACGACTGATGAACAGCGCCACCGCCGCCCCCTTGCGCTCCAGCAGTGCATTGGTGGCGACCGTAGTACCCATTTTTACTTGACCAATAAGACGCCCCTGGTCTGGATAAAGCGCCAATAACTGACGAATGCCTTCAATCGCGGCATCGTCATAATGATCCGGATTTTCAGACAGCAATTTGTGCGTCACCAGTTGACCGTCCGGGCGTAACGCCACCAGATCGGTAAAGGTGCCACCACGATCAACCCAGAATTGCCAACGACGGGCAGAGGAACATAAGGCAGAAGAATCAATGGGAGAATGTGTCATGGCGAGGTCACTGGTCTGTCGGGCAGACCAGTCTAGCAGAGCAGCCAGCGGGCGAGAAAATCTTCGCATAACCCGGTATCCGGTTATGCGAAGTCGGACTGCTGTTAATAATCAGGGCATATGGGTCACATACGCTGCCAGGTCTTTTAATTGCTGCTCGGTCAGATTCTGGACCACACCAATCATTGGCGATGTTTTCCGATCCACATTCTTGTTCTTGAAGTTCAGCAGGGTTGTTTCCAGAAACTCATAAGGCTGGCCTGCAATCCGGGGATAGTCGCGGGAACCATGACCCGATTTTCCATGACAGACATAGCACACCGCCTCAAACAGCGCCTTGCCCTCAGGGGAAGACGCAACCGGTGCCTCTCTTTCCATAACCGGGCGATTGGCAAAGTACAGCGCGATCGCGACCCGATCCGAATCGCTGATCTGCCCGGCCAGCTTGCTCATCACATAGTCCTTGCGCTCGCCGCTGGCGAAGTGCTCAAACTGGGTAAACAGATAGGACGGATTCTGGCTGGCCAGATTGGGAATATATGTCCGGGTACTATTGCCATCCTTGCCGTGACAGGAAAAGCACAAGGTACCGCGATATTCTCCCTGCTGAATAGCAGCTTTCAGTGCTACCGGGTCTTGTTGGATACGAGCCATATCGGCCAACAATTCGTCAACAGTCTCCGCCTGCACAGAGACGGACAACAGCCCCAACGACAGGAGCAAACACAGTACAGGTTGGATGATATTTTTCATTGCCATAACAGTCCCAGTGATGATCCGATAAAATACCGATCCGGCTGCGTTGCTCCAACCCCTGAATGGGCTGTTTTGCCAGTTTGTCGGACAGCTACTGACCTGAGTCAACAGGTCTATTGGAGCACGGTCGTTCAGAATACGTCGAACGCGACATTGTCACGCATTGTCCTCTGGCCCAATCAACAGACTCCGCGGTTCAGTCGGTGTTCGCGCCGGGCGCATTCGGTTAAACTCCCTTTCCTACTTTCCCAATCACGTACCCGACGTCAAAACCAACATGATGCAAGAGACTTACGCTCCCCACGACATTGAACCCGCTGTCCAGCAACAGTGGCAAGAAAATCAGGTATTCCGCGCAGTGGCCGATGCCAGCAAAGAAAAATTCTACTGCCTGTCAATGTTCCCCTACCCCAGCGGCCGACTGCACATGGGTCATGTCCGTAACTACACCATCGGTGACGTCATCTCCCGCTACCAGCGCATGCTAGGCAAGAATGTGATGCAACCAATGGGTTGGGACGCCTTTGGTCTGCCTGCAGAAAATGCCGCCATCAAACACCAGGTCGCGCCAGGCAAGTGGACCAAAGAAAATATCGCCTACATGAAAACCCAGCTGAAATCGCTGGGTTTTGGTTACGACTGGGAACGTGAAATTGCCACTTGTGACCCGGATTACTACCACTGGGAACAATGGTTTTTCACCCAGTTAATTGAAAAAGACCTGGCGTACAAAAAAGTATCCGCGGTCAACTGGTGCCCTCACGACCAGACCGTACTGGCAAACGAACAGGTGATCAGCGGTTGCTGCTGGCGTTGTGACACCCCGGTTGAGCGCAAGGAAATTCCACAGTGGTTTATCCGCATCACCGCCTACGCAGAAGAACTGTTGGCCGATCTCGACCAGCTGGATGGCTGGCCAGATCAGGTCAAAGCCATGCAACGCAACTGGATTGGCAAATCCCGTGGCATACAGCTGACGTTTGGTCTGCAAGGCCGGGACGATGAGCTGGAAGTATATACCACCCGTCCGGACACCCTGATGGGTGTCAGTTATCTTGCCGTAGCTGCAGGCCACCCGTTGGCACGTGAAGCCGCGGCCCACAATCCGGAGCTGGCAGCCTTTATTGAAGCCTGCAATAAAGCCGGTACCGCCGAAGCCGACGTCGCCACCAAGGACAAACAGGGTCTGAAAACCGGTTTCAGTGCCATCCATCCCCTGACCGGCCAAACGGTCGACATCTGGGTCGCCAACTTTGTCCTGATGGAATTTGGCACCGGCGCGGTTATGGCCGTTCCTGCCCATGATCAGCGCGACTTTGAATTTGCCACCCAATACGGCATTGATATCAAACAGGTGATTGCCGCCAACGAGGGCGATGCAATCGACCTCAGTCAGGCTGCCTATACCGAAAAAGGCACCCTGATCAATTCCGGTGAATTTGATGGCCTCAACTTCGAACAGGCGTTCGATGCCATCGCCGCCAAACTGGCCGAGCTTGGCAAAGGCACAGTCACCACCAATTATCGCCTGCGTGACTGGGGTGTCAGCCGCCAGCGTTATTGGGGTTCGCCCATTCCGATCATCCGTACCGAAAACGGCGAATCAGTGCCAGCACCGGCTTCCATGTTGCCCGTGATCCTGCCTACCGATGTGGTGATGGATGGTGTGAACTCTCCCATCAAGAATAATCCGGCATTCGAAAACATCGAGTTCAACGGTGCTCCTGCTTTCCGTGAAACCGATACCTTCGACACCTTTATGGAGTCGTCCTGGTACTACGCCCGCTACTGCTCGCCCAAGGCCGACCAGATGCTTGACCCGACCGAAGCCAACTACTGGTTACCGGTAGACCAATACGTCGGTGGTATCGAACACGCCATTTTGCATTTGTTGTACGCCCGCTTCTTCCACAAGCTGCTGCGTGATGCCGGCCTGGTTGATAGCGATGAGCCTTTCAAAAGCCTGCTCTGCCAGGGCATGGTTCTGGCGGACGCCTATTACTACACCAACCCCAATGGCGGCAAGGAATGGGTCAATCCGCTGGAAGTCACCGTTGAGCGTGATGAAAAAGGCCGCATGATCGCCGCCAAACGCACCGCCGACGGGCTGGAATTACAACATTCCGGCATGAGCAAGATGTCCAAGTCCAAAAACAACGGCGTCGACCCACAAGAAGCCATCAACCAATACGGTGCCGATACCGTCCGCCTCTACACCATGTTTGCAGCGCCCCCGGAGCAAACACTGGAATGGTCAGACTCCGGCGTCCAGGGTTCCCAGAAATTCCTTCAGCGGGTATGGCGTCTGGCCTTCGAGCTGCAGCAACTCGACCCGGTCGAAGTGGCAGCCGTTACCTTGAGCAAGTCCGACAAGGACGCCCGTCGCAAGCTGCACGAAACCATTGCCAAGGTGTCCGATGACATTGGTCGCCGTTACAACTTCAATACTGGCATTGCGGCCATCATGGAGTTGATGAAGACCCTGACCAAACTCGACCTTGCGGTTGAGTCCAGCCGTGCTGTGGCTGCCGAAGCCATGGACGCGGTGATTCGTATGCTCAGCCCGATGGCGCCGCATATTACCCAGGCACTCTGGGTTGCCTTCGGCAACGAAGGGCTGGTGATTGATGCCAGCTGGCCAGTGGTTGATGAATCCGCACTGGTTGCCGATACCATTCAGGTCGTTGTGCAGGTAAACGGTAAGTTACGCGCCAAACTGGATGTCAGTGCCACGATCGGCAAGGATGAATTGCAGGCTCAGGCCATGGCTGACGAAGCAGTCCAGAAGCAGCTGGAAGGCAAAACGGTACGTAAGGTGATTGTTGTACCCGGCAAGCTGGTCAATATCGTCGCGAACTGAACAGGCACACTATCTTGAGCTATTTTCGTCGGCCATACAGCCTCCTGCCGTTGCTACTGACCTTGCTGGTCAGTGGTTGCGGCTGGCAACTGCGCGGGGCTTACCAGCCTCCCGCAGACACCACCGTCCTGATGTTGCAGAGCCAGGCCAGCAACCTGTTTAACCAGCGCCTGCAACAGGCATTGGAAAATCAGGGCTGGCTATTGGTCAGTCATGGTGACAGCGCCCAGGCCGTGCTGGACATCCAATCCTTCACGATCAGTCGCCGCACCCTGACGATTAACAGTGAAGGCCAGGTGGCGGAATACCAACTGGAAGCCGAACTTCAGGGACGGCTGGTCACTTCGACCGATGCTGCCGACCCCATCACGCTGTCAACCCAATCCTGGTTTGACAATGACGTCACCCGGGTGATTGCCACCGATCTGGAAGAAGACGCCACTCGTGAGCGCCTCACCGAGCGTATGGTGGAACTATTGCTGATCCGTCTTCAGCACATTCGGAGCGACTCTTGAAGCTGCATAGCAACCAGCTACTCGCACATCTGGGCAAGCCCTTGCTACCGGTGTATCTGGTATCTGGTGATGAACCCTTGCTGGTGATGGAAGCCTGCGACCAGATTCGGGCCGCCGCCCGGCAGCAAGGTTTTGAGGAGCGCCAGCTTTTTCATGCAGAAGCCGGGTTCGACTGGAGCCAGCTCCGGGATGAAGCCGATGCCATGTCATTGTTTGCCAGTCGCCGAATATTGGAAATCCGGATTCCCAATGGCAAACCCAGCGATAAGGGCGATACCCTCAAAGCCTTGTTACAACGACCCAATCCCGACAACCTGCTGCTGATTATCTGCCCACGTCTCGACAGCAAGTCACAAAATACCGCCTGGCACAAAGCCGTCGACAAGCACGGCGCGCTGGTGCAAATCTGGCCGATTGAACGCAACCAGTACGCTGGCTGGCTACGCCATCGCCTGCAGCAAGCCGGCTTGCAGGCCGACCCGACCGCGATCGCGTTGCTGGCCCACCAGACCGAAGGCAACCTGCTGGCTGCGGTACAAGAGATAGAAAAGCTGCGCATGAGTGGTGCGAGCCGTATTACAGAAGACTTGTTGCTGGACGCACTGGGAGACAATGCCCGCTTCACGGCGTTTGGCTTTGCTGATGCCTGCCTCGATGGCAGTGTCCAGGATGCCAGCCGGATTCTGTCGCATTTGCGCGCAGAGGGGGTTGAAGTGCTCTCCATTCTCGGAGCCTTGACCCATAAAATTCGCCAGCTGCTCACCCTCTCTGGCAAGACCGGCCAAGCCCTGGCAGAAGCGTTCAAGCAAGCACGGGTCTGGCCACGGCAACAAGGCAGCTACAAGACAGCACTCTCCCGACTGACGCGGCAAGAGCTACAGCAAGCACTGATCATCGCCGCCAAAGTGGACGCTGCTGCCAAAGGCCAGGGGGGCAATGCCTGGTTGCTGATGAGTGAACTGACACTTTTGGTCACTTCGACCCAACTGTTTTGTCCTCCCCGTTTGGGACAGAGTTAACAGCACACCCTCCGACCAACGCACAGTTTCCCGCTATTCAAGCTGCCATACTGATGTTCGTTGGGAGTTGACAAGACGTTGTCAGAAATAAAGGCCGTCGACAAATGCTCACTCTGGCTTGATCACTGACAATTTTTGTCCACAAAATACAAAATGCGGCATATTAGTCTGCCCCGTTACCGAAAAATCTAGTAACGTTGGGCCCATACGTTAAACTGCATATTACTCGTAAGGTATACAGGATGAATTCTGTGAAACAACAACGTAACGCGGACCTGGTGTGGGATCTTCAAAAAATCCACCAGCACAAGCGGGCCGTCAATTTTGTCAAACAGTTCGAGAACCACTTCTGTGTGTTCTCTTCTTCCGTGCGTCAGCTTTATACCAACTACAATGTCTTCTTCCCTGAAGAAGCACATCGCCAGCTGGTGATCCTGCCGGACCCTTATGCATTCCACGATACGTTTAACCACCTGAATCCAACCGCGGTACAATCCACCGGCTTGCACGTGATTCCCGGCAACCTGATTGGCAAAAGTGGTTTGTATCTGATTATTTCTCACCGGGATAAAAACGTACGCTCAGTCCCTATTCCTTTCCAGGAAGGCATTCGACAGATTCTGCGGCGCTCCAATAGCGAAGATCCGTTCTTGCCAGTACTGATGAAAGGCGATCTGCGCGAGTTTAACGATCAGCTGCCTTGTCTCCATCTGCACCGCCTGCGGCTGAATGAATTACAATCCCTGTCATCTCTCGATCGCGAAAGTATCCGCACGGTTATCACCGACAAGCTGATGACGCTGTATCAGGAATCCAGTGCCCTGAATCTGTCATAAGTCTGATGTGATTGAGTCAGGAGACATAAAAAAACAGGCCCGCTGGCCTGTTTTTTTATGTCTGACAGCCACCGCATTCCTGCGATATATCATGCTGCCCGATAATAACGCCGTACCAGACGCCCCAACCCGGTTCGCCATGGCTTGCGCTTGATCCCGAAGGTGTGGAACAGTCGTGCAACATCGCCGTTTGGAGTCCAGATAGCGGGCGATATTCCATCGCTGTGTTCTATCAAGCGGGCACAAGACAAGTCTTCAAACTGCCCGGCTTCAGCCAGCAGGGCTTCGGCAAAGGCGTAGGATGTCACCGGCTCGACACCACAAAAATGGTACGTCCCCCACAACTCATCGCTACAGTCCGCTTGCTTCAGCATCGCCAGTAATACACTGGCAATATCATCATCCGGTGTCGGACTGAAGGTACGCTGATCATCAACTTCAATCTGACCACTGTCGCGGATACGGGTCAGCAAGGCATGAGCAAAGTCCCCGGCCTGTACCGAAAACGTCTGGCCCACCCGTAAGATCAGGTGTCGGCGACATTGGCGGATTCGTTGCTCCACTTCTTGCAGGAGCATACCCAACTCAGACGAACTGTACTGCTCGTCTGACTCTGAAAACCGATGCGAATCGTCGGCGGCAAACAATGCCAGTGACGATACCAGCACCACCGGCGCATCATGCTTGTCTGCCAGATCGACCCAGGCCAGCACCTCACTCAGATCACCGGGATGATACAGCGACGGCACCAGCACAAAAAACGGCTGGCCAGTCGACTGCACCGACAGGCGCTCCTGCCGTTCAATCGCCAGGCCCTTGTAAACATAGTTTTCTGCTGCCAGCGCCCTGGTCAGACACTGACCAATCGAGCGGTCTGCACCAATCACATAGCTGTAAAAAGGATTTACCGACAAACCTGTGACTCCCCGCCCATTGCGTTATTACTGGTATTGCAACGACAGTCGCTGCAATTCATTTGTATTACTCAAAGCATCCTGTTTGCAAGCAAACAGGCGCACATCATTCAACCCGATCAGCAGCACAAACCCGCCCTCCAGACCGACATAACCCGCCCGGTATTCCAGAATCAGGGGCGAGCAATCAGGCAAACACGCCTCTGCTGTCAGGGCCACGCTACGGATCAGGCCATTCCCCAAAGGATCTTGCAGGGCATCCAGATGGCGATACAAAGCCAACCCATCACAACTGATGGTCAGAACACAACCATTTAACAGGGTCGCGGCATCCACACAGGTACCATTCGCCAGCTGAGTAACATGACTCGAGACAATCAGATCCGAACTGGTTTCTATCAACATACGGTTCACCATAACATGACGGCCAAGCCGCTATCATACGTCAAAGTGATACGCGAAAAGCGATGAAAGCAGATAGCGCATCTGGATCATGAAAAAACAAACCAATGAACTTTTATAACCAAAAAGAACATACCATACTGACCAGACAGTGCTAAACATGATCCAGACAGACATTATCCGCTTGTGAACATCCAGCTCAAGGAGCAACCATGACTACATTGATCAACAAAGAAGGCCAGCCAGTACCATCCGTCAGCTGGCCCGCCCGTGTCGGCGATGACTGGGTACAAATCTCCAGTGATGATATTTTCAAAGATCGTACCGTTGTTGTTTTTTCACTACCCGGTGCTTTCACGCCAACCTGCTCCAGCACACACTTGCCTCGCTATAATGAACTGGCCAGCGTGTTTCAGGCCAACGGTGTTGATGAAATCATCTGTATCAGTGTCAACGATACCTTTGTTATGAATGCCTGGGCTGCCAATCAGGAAGCAGGCAACATTCGCATGATTGCCGACGGTAACGGTGAGTTCACCTCAGGTATGGGGATGCTGGTCGACAAGAATGACATCGGCTTTGGCAAACGCAGCTGGCGTTACAGCATGCTGGTGAAAAACGGCATCATCGAAAAAATGTTTATTGAACCACAAAAGCCAGGCGACCCGTTTGAAGTGTCCGATGCGGATACCATGCTTGACTATATCAATGCCGATGCGGCAAAACCCAAATCGGTAGCACTCTTCACCAAACCGGGATGTTCTTTCTGTGCCCGTGCCAAGGGTGCACTGGAAGCGGCCGGTATGGATTACGAAGAAATCGTTATGGGCACCGATGCCAGCATTGTGTCGTTGCGGGCGATTACTGGCAACGAAACCGTGCCACAGGTGTACATTGGTGGTGAGCACATCGGTGGTTCGGATGAGCTGATCAAATACCTGTCTGGCAAATAGGCCGGCGATCAACAACCTGCAAGGCTGCCACCAGCCAGTCTTGTGGGTTGTGTATCTTGTTGATTGTCTTGATTAGTTGTTAGTTGTTAGTTGTTAGTTGTTAGTTGTTAGTTGTTAGTTGTAGCTTGATGGTTCTGTTTGATGGTTGCGACCAGTCAAAAGGCCGATAACAATCGGCCTATCACACTCTTTTCCGCTTATTCCCCAGCTTTATCAGCCTCTGGCTGCCCGTGTCCCAGCGTCTCCCGACACGCAACCGGTCGGTTTTTACTATCAACCAGGATACCGGCCACTTCATGACCATTGGTGGGTCGCAGCAATAAATAGCCATCCACACAGAAGGCTTCTTTTCCGGATGCCTTGTGCGATACCTTGACGTCATAACCCGGCTCCAGAGACATCAGCACAAACTCATCGATACGGGCCCTGTCAGTCGTTGAGGGATGTTTGACAAAACCGTAATACTCCATCGCCAGTACAGCCAGGATGACACCGGCAACAAAGCCGATTAATGCCCAGCGGGTCATGTCCGGCGGCTCGACCGCCTGTTGATTTGATTCGTTATTGGCTTCAGTCACCGGGTACTTCTCCTGGCTGGTAAGTTGCTCCCCACAGCGGCATCAGCGACTGGGGTATATTAAGTTGATTAAGAATACGGGCGACCACAAAATCAATCAGATCCTGCACCGATTGTGGCTGATGGTAAAACCCCGGACTGGCCGGCAAAATCGTCGCCCCCATACGTTTCAGGGTCAGCATATTATTAAGATGAATCTCTGAGTACGGGCTTTCCCGTGGCACCAGAATCAGTTGGCGGCCCTCTTTTAATGCCACATCAGCCGCCCGCTCAATCAGGTTATCACTGGCACCCACCGCAATCGCAGACAATGTACCGGTACTGCACGGACAAATCACCAGCGTGCCCGGCTGGCCAGAGCCAGAGGCCCAGGGGGACATCCAGTCATCACGGCCAAAGACGCGCAAACGTTGCTCGTCCACCTGAAAATATTGCTGTAACACCCGGGCCTGTCCTTGAGGCCGGCCCGGTAATTGTAATTCGGTCTCGGTTGCCATCACCAGCAAGGCCGCCTTCGAAAAGATCAGATCTACCGGCTGATCAGCGGCCAGCAGCACTTCGATCAACCGCAAGGTGTAGGGCGAACCGGAAGCACCGGTCACCGCGATACAGATACGACGTTCTGTCACGAGGGAGTACTCTCGGCTTGTTGTGTTAGCCAACGGGCAAAGCGGGCAGGCAAGCCGGAAAAGCCCCCGTTGGACATAAATACCACGCGGTCACCCGACTGCACGTGCTGCTGCAAATGCGCCAACAACGCCTCGGTACCATGGAAGCACTGCCCTTGTGACTCAGGCAAACGCTCAGCCAAACTCCATCCCTGTCCTTCCGCTTCCAGCCAGAAAGAGAGATCAGCGTCAGCCACCGCAGGCAGCAGGGTATCCTTGTGCAACCCCATTTTCATGGTATTGGAGCGCGGTTCAAGCACCGCAATCAAACGACCAGCAGCAGGCATGGCGGCTCTGGCTCCAGCCAGTGTGGTCTTGATGGCTGTCGGATGGTGAGCAAAATCGTCATACACACTCACCTGACCGGTATCAGCCAGGCATTCCATCCGTCGTCGCGGCAAGCGGAACGACGCCAGCGCCTCTAATGCCTGCTCTGAACGCACCCCCATATGCCGGGCTGCCAACACCGCCGCACAGGCGTTATTCACATTGTGATCACCGTTCAAGGTCCATTGAACCTGACCCAGACACTGCTCACCCTGCCACAGCGAGAACTCACCGCCATCCTCCCGCTGTTTGCGGACATGCCAGCCAGTCGGCTCACCAAAGCGTTCAACGTCACTCCAGCAGCCTTGCGCCAACACCCGCTCCAGTGCGGGTTCGAAGCGCGGTAATATAATCCGTCCAGAGGCCGGAACCAGTCGTACCAGATGATGAAACTGGCGTTCGATGGCGGCCAGGTTGTCAAAGATATCCGCATGGTCAAATTCCAGATTGTTCATGATCACAGTGCGTGGCAGGTAGTGAACAAATTTGGAGCGCTTGTCAAAAAAGGCGGTATCGTATTCATCCGCTTCAATCACAAAAAACGGACTGTCACCCAAGCGCGCAGATACCGGAAAATTCCCGGGTACGCCACCGATCAGAAATCCCGGAGCCATGCCGGCACATTCAAGAATCCAGGCCAGCATACTGGCCGTTGAGGTTTTGCCATGTGTGCCCGCAACTGCGGCGACCCAGCGCCCTTGCAACAAGTGCTGGTTCATCCATTGCGGACCGGAGCAATAGGGAAGCCCCCGTTCCAGCACATATTCGACCGATGGATTGCCTCGCGACATGGCGTTACCAATAATCACCAGATCGGTATCCACAGGAATCGCCGCAGGATCAAAGCCTTCAATCAGCTCGATACCCGCTGCCGCCAGTTGTTCACTCATCGGCGGATACACTCCATGATCGCTGCCCGACACCTGATGCCCGAGCGCTTTGGCCAACTGCGCCAGCGACCCCATAAAGGTGCCACAAATTCCCAAAATATGAACACGCATGGCCAACTACCCCTGCAAACTAACAAAAGGCCGCTAGTGTAGCCGTTGCCTCTCGCTGACCCAAGCACAGATAAATCGACCTGTCTGTCGCTACAAGAAAGCGAAATCAGGTCGTCACCAGCCGCCAACACTGCAATTGGCACCTGATTCCGGTAGTATCGCCGCAACGGAAAGAATGTGACCAACGAGGCCTAGCGACCCATGCTTAGATTGAGGACTTTTTTACAGCAGCACTGCGATCAGGCAGAACTGATCGATGTCATCGACCAGTTAGCGGTGACCTGCAAAGATATCGCCCACCAGCTCACCCTCGGTGAACTGGCCGGTATCCTTGGCAGCGCCGAGCAAGAAAACGTACAAGGTGAATGCCAGAAAAAACTGGATGTGATTGCCAACGATCTGCTGAAGGACTCACTGGCCGAGGTGCCCGCTGTTCGAGGTATCGCCAGCGAAGAAGAACCAGACCCCGTTGCCTGCAACGACGACGGTTCCTATCTGGTGCTGTTTGATCCACTGGATGGCTCCTCCAACATCGACATCAATGTCACCGTTGGAACCATCTTCTCTATCCTGAAAGCGCCGGAAGGCACGCTCGGCGGAGATGAGGCAGCCTATCTGCAACCCGGCAATCAGCAAGTAGCGGCTGGCTACGTACTGTATGGGCCATCCACCATCATGATGCTGACGATTGGTCATGGCGTGTATTCATTCACACTGGACACCCGTATGGGAGAGTTCCTGCTGATGAAAGAAAACATCCAGGTACCGGAAGAAACCGCCGAATTCGCCATCAATATGTCGAACCAGCGTTTTTGGGATCCGGCCATGCAGCAATATGTTGATGACCTGCTGAAAGGTGAAACCGGCCCACTGGGCAAGCGTTACAACATGCGTTGGGTGGCGGCCATGGTGGCGGAGATTCACCGTATCCTGACCCGCGGTGGTATTTTCATGTACCCGTTTGATAACCGCGATCCTGGCAAGCCTGGCAAGCTCCGTCTGATGTACGAAGCCAACCCCATGAGCATGCTGATGGAACAGGCTGGTGGCCGCTGCAGCACTGCCAGTGACGCCATTATGTCGATTCAACCCGAGGGTATTCATCAACGCGTCCCGGTGGTTATGGGTTCTGCCGCTGAAGTCACGATCGTCGAGCAGTATCACCAGTAACACTGCCCGGATCTGCGTCATACCAGAGGTCAACCATCGATTGTGTTGGCCTCTGCATCGGTTTGCTGTTGTCCCCATTTCATCAGGATAGCTTTCATCGCAGCCAATGAAACCGGCTTGCTCAGATAGTCGTTCATTCCAACACGAATACAGCGGCGGAATACCACTTCCGAGCCATTTGCCGTACAGGCAACAATCGGTGTTGTCACTCCCCTGGCCCGTAAACAACGAGTGGTCTCAAAACCATCCAGAACCGGCATCTGGCAATCCATCAGAATCAGGTCAAAATCCTGTTCTTCCACGCGCTGCAGACATTTTTCCCCGTCTTCTGCCACCACGACTTCCGTCTCCGGGAAAGCCTTGATAATCATCTTTTTAGCCACCCGATAGTTGATGTCATTATCTTCAACAATCAGAACGCTGAGTGCAGTACTGATCGGGCCAGCATCCTCAGGCTCAGCAGAAGCCACCGGCTTGACGGGCAGATTGACCATCACCCTGGTGCCGCCTCCATCGTTATCCTGAATCTGGATACTGCCACCCAGTATCTGACAGATATGTTGGGAAATCGTCAGCCCCAGGCCAGCACCACTGTGCTGGCGACTGAACGATGAGTTAATCTGGGAAAAGGCTTCCATCACCTGCTGACGCTGGTCAGGCGGAATACCAATACCAGTGTCATGCACCTGAATACATAACCAGTGTTTCAGCGCTTGATGATGTATCGAGAGGAGCGCCACCACATACCCTTGCTCGGTAAACTTGATGGCATTATCAACAAGATGTCGCACGATTTGCCGTACTAACGAAGGGTCTATCTGAATCTTGTTTTGTAACAGCTCGTCGTCATATTCGACGACAAACGACAAACGCTTTTCCAGCGCCTGCAGGCTGAACTCGTGCGTCAGGGCATCCAGTGTTGCAGGCAGGGAATGCTCGGCAAATGCCACTGGCAAATTGTTTTTATCTGTATCCACCACCACCAGAACATCTTCCAACAGCTGCGTCAGATTGGTCAGTGACTGCTCGGCCGTCGACTTGTACTCGGCAAACTCATCCGGGCTGTTGTTCCGGTCAATCAGCTGCAACATTCCCACAGCACCATTCAGTGGCGTGCGTAATTCATGGCTCATCATCGCCAGAAATTCATTTTTGGCCTGACTGGCTTGCTGGCTTTTGTGTTGTTCCTGGCGCAGCTGTGCGGTATAGCGACGATGCGCCTGTTGAGCCTGTTGCAGTGACGCCGCCAACTGGTTGACACTCTTTTGCAGATTACCGATCTCGGCGCCACTATCGACCACCAGACGTTGTTTGACCTCCCCTCGGGCCAAATGACCAATAAAAGAAACCAACCGCTCCAACGGCGGGATAATCGTTGTCGAGATCCCCCCCGCCACCAGTATCGAAATCAGGATAAAGCCCAGTCCGGTAAACAGCGACTGGTACATAATGGCCCGCTGGCGCTGGCTCATGATCGTATTGGCCACCTGCATACGCACCTGACCAATCCGCGCAGGATTCACTGCTCTCCGGGCATCCAGTTCAGCGAAGCCATCCAGAGCGGGCATCTCAGGCACAATATCCCGAACCAGAATACGGATATCATCCGCCGGAATGTCGCCATAACGCTCGGACTGCTGAAAATAGAGCGTCTGGCCATTCACATCCAGTATCTCGACCACGACGATAAATGGCTGTTTGAGTACCGCGGCGACCACAGGGTCCAGTAACTGATAGTTACCCGAAAAAATCGGATACTCGGCACCAACGGCCAAATGATCCAGCGCAATACTCGACAGGCTATCGGTTTCACGCTGCACTTCTTTCCAGCGTTGCACCATGTGATAGCTGGTAATCAGCATTGCTGCCAGCACCACAGGAATGGTTGCCACCAGCAGGATTCTTAGACGGATCGACCAGCGTCGAACCGAAATCATGGTTGTTCCCGGTCTCGGAGACGGCTGACCATCTCTTGTTCATCCGGCAGCACCAGGTTCAGCGAGCGAGCGACTTGCCCGTTGTAGCGTACATTGAAATACGGGTTATAACCCGGCTCAGGCCAGTGGCCGGAGCGCAACCCTTGCTGAATAATCTCCACCAGACGGCGCACGATGTCATCAATATCACTATAAGTGGTCGCCAATGCTCCGGCACGAATATAAGCACTGGATGGCCCAATCAGTGGCCGGTTCTGGCGGTAGGCGGTAATAAGGATATTCTTGATATTGGCCGCACTGAACAATTCCGGGTCATAGATACCCACCAGCGCCTGATTATCTTGTAACAGGTCGACCAGGGCGCGATTCATGCTGGGATAGTCATTGATAAAATACGCACTGACACCGTGCTCGCGGAGAGCTTGAGGAGAACAGCACAAGGTCTGTAACCGTTCAGGACTGCTTGCCAGTAATCCAAGCGGTACTTTGCGGCCCATAATCTCGTGTGCGAGCGCTACCTGACGCATCAGCGGTGGTTCCAGATACAGCGCACTGGAGAGATAATCGGCATTGATGCTGTCTTCACGTGTGATCAGTGCCGCCACCACCGGCATATCGTCTGGCAACGGCAGCGATGCCACCTGCTGTATCGCCACAGGGCCAACCAGCACGACCACATCAGCGCTGGCAACCGCAGTATTGATAGCCGGGTCCGTTAACAACAACACTGTCGAACGGGCGTCCGAACCGGTCGCCGTTTTTTCTGCCAACTCACTGACCAACCCAACAATCTTGTGAGTAATAAACAGTAATTCCAATGCATTGGCAGTACCACTCAGCCCGATCAACAAGGGGAGAGCCAATAATCTAAGCCATTGCCTGAAAGACCATGCATCCATGCAAGCATCCACTCCTTGTCAGAAATTAAGACCAACCTGTACATTGTACAGATTAGTGGTCGAGTACTGCTGATTCACGTACACCAGACTGCCGTCATCCACCAAATGCTGCAAGTGAAAACCCAGCCAGGGGTTAAAGCGACCAACCCGGTCAAATACCTTCATACTGATCTCGTAACGCCGATAACGGTTTCCGTGACGGCTGTACTTGCTGTTGTAGGCGTCGTACCAGAAATGAGAAGCCGTCAGACTCCAGTTCTGCGCTTTATGATGCCAGCTGGCCACCACACTGTCCTGGGCGCTGAGTCTGGTATCCACACGCTGCTGACGCCGCTCGCCTTCTTCGCCCTTGAGTTCAACATTAATATAGGCCGACGACAACCAGATCCAGTCGGTTGGCCGGATGCGCCAGTTAACCTGCAGTTCAGCACCGTCGATATCAATCTGGCTATCCGAGCCGATAGCCAGGCTCCGCAGCTGGATGGAGTCCGCAATCAAATGTGTCATATGCTCCTGGAACAACTTCAGATCGACTTCAATATCAGGGCCTGAAAAACGGCCATAGTAGCCAAGTTCCGTACTGATAATTCGTTCATGATCGAGATCCCGGGACTCCGGCCATTGATGTATAAAAAACGTCCCTTCCGAAATGCCCAGATAATTATCATCCAGGCCACTGATGGTTACATTATAGTTGGGATTTTGCTCCAGCAAATCGGGTGAGCGCACCGCCTCGGAATGAATCAGGCGAATTCCTTGTTGTGGCGCCAACAACAGGTTCAGGCCCACTCGAGGAGAAAAGGCGTCCTTGTTGGCGTCTTCACGCTCGTAGGTCCCCCCCATATTCACAATCAGGCGATCGGATTGACGCCACTCCAGATTACCGAAAAACCGGTAGGTATCGTTATTTACCTTGCCGCCGAAGTAGGTCTCGGAAGTTACTTGGTCGCGGCGCATACTGACACCCAGGACGGTACGCAGTGACCGGTTCCAGCGGCGGGTATCCTGAAATTCAATATCAAACCGCTCGTCGGTTATATTGGAGTCGGTATAACCGTTTACCTGCTGTGACAGATTGGAGAGGTCGCCACCCGTGTTAGCCACTATCTCCTGTAAATAGGCCAGGTCAGACTCACTGACATCCAGCGCATAACCCGCAGATGCCGCCAACGCTTCCAGCTGCTCTGCCGACGCCCCGGATGCAACCGCACTGACCACCGGAACACTCACCCCCTGCGAGGCCAGTTGCGGATTATCACGATAAAGATCATAGAGAGCCGGGTCCAGCAAGGCAGTCGGCACCCGCACAAAGGTTTCTTGCGTGCGCCGGTCATGCTGCCAGTAGGCTCGTAATGAGGCGGAGTGGTTGGCATTAAAATCCCGCGACAATTTTGCCATCAGCATGCCCTGACGTGTGTCCTGATCCGGGGCGACCTGATCGTAATCACTTTTGCGAATATCTGTATGACCACTCTTGTAAGCAGCCTGGGTATGCAACTGCCAAGCGCCATCGAAGTTCCGCTGCTGATCAAAATTGATAAAGCCGTGGCGCTTGCTGTCTCGTAACTCATCTGCACCGTTTTCAGCGCCCGCCCCGTCAAAGCCATCGGATGCATTGATCTGTACGGTCAGACGGTTGGCACTGCGCCCCTGCTGCCAGGAATAACTGGCAAAACTGTCGTCTTCACCCTGATTACCATTCCGGTAACGCAGGCGCACACCCAGCGTATCCCCAGGATGTTTGCTGATAATATTGATCACTCCCTGAAATGAGTTCGATCCATAGGTCGCCGAACTCGGACCTCGGGTGACTTCGATACGCTGGATATCTTCCAGCGCAATGGGAATATCATCCCAAACCACCGATGCAATACCCGCCCGGAAGACCGAACGGCCGTCCACCAGCACCTGCAAGCGCCGCATCACACTGGGGCTGGAAGAATGATAGGCAAGGGAGGCATTATTTTCGTCATCCCCATGACCAATAAACATGCCGGGAACAAAACGCATCAATTCCGGCAAGGTGGTGACGTTCCAGGCCTCAATCTGCTCAGCATCGATCACCGTTACACTGGCAGGCACTTCGGCACGGGGTTGGCGCAATCGGGTCGCAGTCAGAACAACCGGAAGATCCTCATCATCCAGACGATATGATTCCGCCAAGCCCGGAATCAGCTCTTCTTCAAGATTATTGGCCATCGCCTTGTCTGCGATACAGAACAAGGAGATAACCATCAGGGTCCAGACTAATACCGCCATAAGTTGTATTTCTTTTTCTCGTTGTTCAAGCTATCAAACCATCGTGCCTGCATCTTTGGTCGATGCCTGCCGTTTTATACTGATGTAGACCTGACAGAACAAGAGCTGCTTGGCTATAATCCGCTCAAATAACTCAACAATCCCAGGAAAATAAAATGAGCTACAACGCCATTTCCGCAGGTAAAGACCTGCCAAACGATGTTTATGTCGTTATTGAAATTCCAGCCAACCACGCCCCGATCAAATACGAAATCGACAAGGACATGGATTGTCTGATGGTCGATCGTTTCATGGCCACACCGATGTTCTACCCAGCCAACTATGGTTACATTTCAAATACACTGGCGGGTGACGGCGATCCTCTGGACGTGCTGGTCATCACACCGTATCCGGTACAACCTGGTTCCGTTATTCGCGCGCGTCCGGTTGCTGTACTTAACATGGAAGACGAAGGTGGCGAAGACGTCAAGTTGCTGGCCGTGCCTCACACAAAACTCAGCAAAATTTATGATGACGTACAGGACGTAAATGACGTTCCTGAACTGCTGCGCAACCAAATCGCCCATTTCTTTGAAAATTACAAGGATCTGGAAGCTGGCAAATGGGTCAAGGTGCGTGACTGGGGTAATGCCGATGAAGCACGTCGCCTGATCATGGAATCTGCCGAAGCCTACAACAACGCCAAATAATCGGCGTCCAAAGGCAGCGCTTTAATGTTCCCCAAAAAGCAGAGCGCTATCGCGTCTCTGCTTTTTTTATGTCGCCGGGTGATGATTCAAGCCGGCTTCTGGCGTAATTCGGCCAGCTCCGCTTCCGCTTTTTCGGCTCGCTGCAAAGCGTCTATCGTCGAGGTTACGTCCTTCTGCACACCGATGTAATACATCAGTTGTTCTTCGTCACTGAATACCGGCGACAAACTCAGTTCATTCCAGAACAGCGAACCATCCTTGCGATAATTCCTTAGCACCACACGGGCAGAACGCCCTGCCGCCATCGCCTGGCGAATTTCCTCCAGAGCAGGCTGGTCTTTGTCGCCCAACTGCAAAAAACGGCAGTCCTGATAAAGGATTTCATCTGCCTGATAGCCCGTCATACGCTCAAACGCCCTGTTGACGTACACCAGAATATTATCGTCACCTTCCTGCTCGGCAATCACAATGCCATCGTTGGAGACATCAATCGCTTTTTTCAACAGCTCAAGGCTGATCGGCCCTTGAGGATCTGACGCATCAGCAAACATACCCACTCTCCAAGTTATCATTCCGGCAAGTTAAGCAGCCCCTCTGTCCTGGTCAAGTAATTGACAGACTTGGAAGGCGACTTTTACTTTGTAGCAATGTAAGAATAGAATCTGTACACCTTTGTATACCATTGGCAAGTGTGCGGATTTTCTCCACTGGCCCGGTAACCGTCCACCCGAGGTGACAGCCTGATTGTTACCAGATAACGCAAGAGCTCCTAACATGACAGGCAATGGTTCTGACTCCCATGCTGCGTATTATCCAATCCGGATAGTGTCTGCGGAAACAGGCGTGAATGCCATCACCTTGCGCGCCTGGGAACGGCGTTACGGGCTGATTGAACCGAAACGAACCGCCAAGGGCCATCGCCTCTACACCGAGCAAGACATACAACTGATCAAGCAAGTAACCACCTTATTGAATCGCGGTATCCCCATCTCCCAGGCACAGGCCATGCTGGCCAATGGCGACTCCAATAACGATAGTCCCCTGACGGCGACCAAACCCTCTCAATGGCAGCATTACCGGGAGCTGCTGCAACAAGCAACCCAACATTTTGACGACCGCTTGCTGGCCTCCACCTTTGATGAAGTCAGCCAGTTTTTTCCGGTTGAACTGGCCCTGAGATTTCTGTTTGTACCCTTTTATCGTCAACTTAAAGAGAGCAAATCCCAGCCTTTGGGCGACGCCAGACTGTGTTTTTTCAGTTCTTTTCTACAGGCTCGACTGGCCTGGCGACTGTCAGAGAGCGACACCACGGCCGTCACCACACAACCTCGAATCCTGCTGGCCAACTGCACCAGAGACAGCGAAATCAACTTGCTGTTGCTGGGGTTATTGATCCGCCAGCTGGGCCTTGGAGCCACCCGTCTGTCCGGCCTGATGGCGCTGGATCAGATTATTCTGTTACTGAACGAGTGCCGACACTGGCCCGTCGCAGTTCTACAAATAGAAGTAATTCCTTCGACAGAACGTATCCAGCAATTACACACCATTGCCGCAGAAACCGGCTGCCCGCTGTTTGTTACCGGGCAGGCCAGTGAATTTGATGGTCCGCTACGCCAACAAGGGCTGGTCCCGCTTGGTGACGATTACCAAATAGCAGCATTAAACGTACGAGACATAGTGCAAGGAATGACGGCATGAACCAGGCCCCCTATCAGTTATTGACCCGCCACCCGGATTTACTGACTGCCAACACACTGATTCTGACCAGTGAAAGTGAGACCGACCCGGCCTGGCTAGCCATGGTACGCGGCGCCGGATGCCGTGTGCAAACCTGGGACTGGCGCTGCTATCAGGTCATGCTGGCCGCCCTCGGAGAAGACAAGGTCACCTTCGCCATCCCCGAAGTTGAACTGCCAGACAATACCGAACGCGTCATTATCGTCTGGCCCAAAGCCAAACAGCTGGCCATCGCCCTGGTACAGATGCTGACCCGGATTCCGGCTCACCGACATCTGCCAGAAGTCTGGCTGGTTGGCTCCAACGACAGCGGCGGCAAAAGCATCAACAATGCAATCAAGCATCTGGCCGATACCATGAAACACGATAGCGCCCGCCGCTGCAGCTTGTGGTCAGCGTTGTTACGGCCCCAACAAGCGTCTTTCAACTGGCTCGCTCTCGCCAAGGCTACCCATTATGACGGCCGGGATTACCTCTCCTTGCCCGGAGTGTTCAGCCAGGGTTCCCTCGACAAGGGCAGCGAATTACTGCTGGCCCAGCTCAAGCCACTGCATGGCAACGTATTGGATCTGGGGTGCGGCTCTGGCCTGCTCGGAATCAGTCAGGCATTACGCAGCACCGACATCAATCTTACGCTGGCAGACACCGATGCCTTCGCCTTGCGCAGCAGTGCCCTGAACGCAGCCCGTATGGGCGTAAAAGCAGATATTGTGGCCAGTGACGGACTGGGCCAGGTCAATGGCTACTTCGATACCATCATCAGCAACCCACCGTTCCACGCCGGCAAGGAAACCGATTATCAGTTTGCCGAACAGCTGTTTGCCAATGCGCGCAAGCAATTACGGGCAGGAGGCAAACTATGGATTGTGGCCAATCGTCATTTACCTTACGAAGAGTGGGCCGCGCGCTGCTTCAGCCAGGTCGAGGAAGTCGCTACCGCCAATGGCTTCAAGATACTGCGCATCAGCCATTAATCTCAGACCAGAGCCAGATGCCAGGGAGATGTTTCATGTTCCGCACCGCACCAGTGGCCAAGATCAAGCAGCATCAGTGTCTCACTGGGTCTGGAGTTATTCAGCTGTTGATGCTGCTATTCGGAGCAGCAACGACAGCCCAGGCCAATGACGCCACACTGTCCTACGACCCGGAAAATTATAATCGCTTCCTGCCTCTGACCGCCCTCGACCTGCTCGGTCAACTCCCGACAGCCGGTTTGGGCAAGAACCTTAATCTGGAAGATGACGTACTTCTCTACGGCATGAGCGGCAGCTATCAAAGCCTGTTGATCAATGGCCAGCCATTACTGGGCGACAGTAATGCTCAACGAGTGGCGCTGGAACGTATTCCCGCAGCCATGATCAAGCGTATCGACATCAGTGAAAACAGCCAGGCAGATCAGGACTGGGGAGGCGGTGCCGCCGGGGCCATCAATCTTATTCTCAAAGACCAGTTCAGCCCCGATACTTATCTGGCTGGTATCAGCGGCCCTTACCAGGGTTATCAGCTACTGGCAGATGCCTCACCATCCCCGAACCTGCGCGTCGGGCTCTCCCGCATCCGTCAGGTCAGCCACAGCCAGGGCTCGTTCACCACTGCTGACCTGAATCAGGATTGGTCACAACGGCGTCAGCAACAGGATGACACCTTCCGGCTGTCCCACCAAATGACCTGGTCCACCGCCACTCGCCTGAGCAGTGAACTGATTCTGATGAACAGCGACTATGACCGCCAACACGAGCCACTGCCGTTCACCCTGCGTTACGATGCCACTCACCCGGGTCTGAGTGATACGTCTTACCAGCATAACCGGACAAACCAGCACCTGCGCCTGAATGCCAGCCATCGCCGTGATAGCCTCATCAGCCAAGTGTCATTGGCGGGCGAACAGTTCAAGCAACAGCAGCAGCGCGACACCACCAATAACGACGAGAATGCCAGCCGTTATCGACTCCACTGGACACTGGCAGAAACTCGCGACGAACATCGCTGGTCCCTGGGCCTTGGCTATCAGCAACGCAAACAAAACACTTTTTATTCTGGCACCGGCCAGCAACGGCTCAAGTTCAAGGAGAATCGGGCTTCTGCATTTGTGCAGGATGCCTGGCAGGTCACTCCCGGCACTCGGCTGACCCTGGGGCTACGCCTCGAGTCTTATGAACTCAGCCAGGATAACGCCGGGAGCCAGAATCTGGACCAGCAATCTGAAATCGCCACCGCCAGTTACTGGTTACCCAGTGCAATTCTAAGCCGCCGCCTCGACTATCACCAACAGCTGCAAATCAGCCTTGGTCAAAGTATCCGCCCGGCCCGTGCCAGCGACCGCGTACCCCATAACCTGGACGACGAAGAGCTGGTATGGATCGGCAATGCCGACCTGGTCGACGAACAAATGACGTCTTATGTGATCCGCTACCAACGCCAGTTCCAGACCGGCGTCCGGGCCGAAGAAGAAGGTGTGGTGCTGTCATTGTTTCAGCGCAGCATCTATCAGCCGATTCATTATCTTTACAGTGCCACCACCTCAGGGCAATTTCAGGTCACTCCGGTCAACAGCGCCGTCCCGGCGGTATTACGTGGCGTCAGCCTGACCATGCGCAAGCCGTTACAACGGGGAGACAATCCGCTGATCATCGAGCTGGGAGTCAATCTGTATGACTCCGACATTCGCGGTAGCGAGGTGATTGAACAACGGCGACGACTGGACCAGACCCCGGATTCAGTGGTCAAAGCCAGTGTCGAGTACTGGTACCTGCGCCATGCCCGTATCGGTGCCTACTGGTGTTATCAGGGCCCGTCGACGCATCTGGCGATTGGCGACAGCAGTGATATCACCGTCCACAATACATCGACCCACAATGCTGGCGGCTATCTGGATTATTCATGGAAAGGAGGCTGGCGGATTGGTGTTTCCATCCATCAGCGCCAGGCCGGCGACTATGACAGTGACTCCCCTGCCTTCCACATGGAAAGCGACAACGAATGGCGCTGGCAATTACAGCTACGCAAAGAAAGCTGAATCACCCCAAAAGATCAAGAGACTGACACCAGAACGGGGCAGCCGAAACAGCCGCTGGCTGATACCGGGCAGCGCGCTGATCACAGCCGCCCCCGGAGTACTGCAGAACTGCTTTAATCTGGCATATTACGGGAGTAGAAAATCTCCAGCATTTCCTTGCGCACCTTGTTCTCGATCACATCCCGTTCAGCGTCACTCAGGCTGAGCGCAGCTTCACCAAACAGATAGTTATCCAGTTCAAAATCCTTCAGCAGCATCTTGGTATGGAAGGTATTTTCCTGATACACATTCACATCGATGGTCTGATAGGCGTTACGGGTATCTTCGGTCAGGTAGTTCTGGATCGAGTTGATATCATGATCAATATAATGCTTGTTGCCATCAACATCGCGGGTAAAACCGCGCACCCGATAATCCACCGTCACAATATCGGAGTCCAGCGCATGAATCAGATAGTTCAAAGCCTTCAGGGGTGAAATCAGCCCACAGGTCGATACATCAATATCCGCCCGGAAAGTACTGATCCCGCCATCCGGATGGCTTTCCGGGTAGGTATGCACGGTCACATGGCTTTTATCGAGGTGTGCCACCACAGAATCTCTCAGCGGCCCCGGCTTCTCTTCCATCAGGTCATCGCTGGGCGGCACTTCATGCTCAGCAATCAGAATGGTTACACTTGCACCCTGGGGTTCATAATCCTGACGAGCCACGTTCAGAATATTGGCACCAATAATATCCACCACATCGCCCAGAATCTGGGTCAGACGATCGGCGTTATAAAGCTCATCAATGTATTCAATATACTCCTGGCGCTCTTTCTCGGTCTGGGTATAACAAATATCGTAGATATTAAAACTCAAGGACTTGGTCAGGTTGTTGAAGCCGTGCAGGCGCAACTTGTCGTTCAATAGCGTATCCTCATCAACCCCGCCTGATGCGGTGGTGTGGATGTTAAGTAGGTTAACCTTCGGTCTGAATACCTGATATCAGGCTTCAATCACTTCATGACTGTGAGTAATTTCAACCCCAGCCTGTTCGAGCATAATCGATGCTGAACAATATTTTTCTGCCGACAAAGCCACAGCCCGCTCGACACTGCCCGCCTTCAGGTTCTTGCCAGATACCTTGAAGTGTACGTGTATGCGCGTAAAAACCGACGGCACCGTATCGGCCCGCTGCGCTTCAATGGCGGCCACACAATCGGTCACTTGCTGGCGCTGCTTGGTCAAGATACTCATGACATCAAAACTGGTACAACCGCCCAGCCCCAGCAGCAGCATTTCCATTGGCCGGACGCCCATGTTTCTGCCGCCGTGATCTTCTGGTCCATCCATGACAACTGTGTGACCACTGCCAGATTCACCCAGGAACATGGCCCCATCTACCCACTTGATTTCTGCTTTCATCTTATCAACCAGCACAGTTATTGGAGGAAGGCGCGGAGCGTATCATAACCAGCACGCCCGGTTAAATTGTCTCAGTCAGACGTGTCACCCTACTGCCGTATTTTGTCATTTTAACAATAAGATACAATTTAACTGCTCCTGCAGACGTCAGCAGTCCGGCAAAAAGTAGTATCCTCTGCCTTTTGAAAAAATCGATCTAACATATAAATCAACGGCTTACGCGATATTTACCCTATATGACCAATATTAATGATCTGGTTCACGGAACTGAAAACCATACGCTCTGTAATGATAAAAGCACTAACGCACTGCGTCACAAACTGACATACTGTTTAACTTATTCTGTTCATGAGCAATAATTGCATCAGTACCGGATTGGAAGCCCAACTATGAGCCTGGTAAGACTGCCCCAAAAGGATCCCTACCTGGAAGACTTTTTGTCTCAATGTCACCGACGCCGTTATCCGGCGCGCAGCACTCTGATTTATGCTGGAGAAGAAAGTCATACCTTGTACTATCTGGTTAAAGGTTCCGTCAGCGTCATCATTGAAGACGAAGATGGCCGCGATATGATCATGGCCTACCTGAATCCGGGTGACTTTTTTGGTGAAATGGGCCTGTTTGATGAAGAACACAAAACCCGCACCGCCTGGGTAAAATCCAAAACCGAATGCGAAGTGGCCGAAATCAGCTACAGCAAATTTGAAGAACTGGTCAAACTGAACCCGTCATTACTGTTCCGCCTGTTCCGTCAAATGGCACATCGCCTTGGCCATACCACCCGCAAAGCAGGTGATCTGGTGTTTATGGATGTAACCGGTCGAGTGGCCCGCACCCTGTTGGAACTCAGCAAGGAGCCAGATGCCATGACGCACCCCGATGGTATGCAAATCAAGATTACCCGTCAGGAAATTGGCCGCATCGTTGGCTGTTCCCGTGAGATGGTTGGTCGTGTATTAAAAGACCTTGAAGATGGTGGCCTGGTATCAGTCAAAGGCAAAACCATGGTGGTCTACGGCACCCGCTAGCTGTACATACAATCATTGAGCAGGCTGTGCGCTACGCCAGCCAAAGCTGCGACCAAAAAAAGCATTGCCTGTGGCAATGCTTTTTTGTTTGTAACGCGTATCAGGATAACCAGTGATGGTCAGAAAAACAGCTGACTCAATGCCTCACCCGGATCTTGTGCCCGCATAAAGGCTTCGCCAACCAGAAAACCGTGCACGTTACGCTGACGCATGGCATCCACATCGGCACGCTGCAGAATCCCGCTTTCCGTCACCAGCAAGCGGTTATCGGGTATCGACGCCAATAATCCATAAGTGGTTTCCAGCGTTACTTCAAACGTATGCAGGTTGCGGTTATTGATTCCCAGCAACGGCGTGGTCAACGTCAAGGCTGATTCCAGCTCATCGTGGTCATGCACTTCCACCAGTACATCCATTCCCAGTTCATGAGCCAGGCCTTCCAGATCCTGTAGCTGCATTCTCGACAGCGCCGAGACGATCAGCAGAACACAATCGGCATTCAGCATGCGGGCTTCATAAATCTGATAGGGGTCGACCAGGAAATCCTTGCGGATCACCGGCAGCGAGCAGGCTTGACGCGCCTGCTGCAAAAAATCTTCATGGCCCTGGAAATACTCATGATCTGTCAGCACCGACAAACACGCTGCACCGCCTTGCTCGTAAGATTCGGCAATCGCACCCGGCACAAAATCTTCTCGTATCACGCCCTTGGAGGGTGATGCCTTTTTGATTTCAGCAATCACCGCGGGATCACCCGCATCAATACGGGTACGCATGGCCTGACAGAAGCCTCGCAACTGTTCCGGGTCCTGGTCCTGTGCCTGCGCTTTCAGCTCGACGACCGGCAGCTCACGCTGCCGTTGTCTGACTTCCACCACCTTGGTAGCGAGAATTTTTCGGAGTACGGTTGGTGTTTCGTTATTCACTGCGTTATTCGCCTTTGGTTTCGCCGCCGTCAGGCCGCACCATCTTCGGCCAGACAGACTGAAAAGCTGACCAGCTCTTTCATTTTTTCCAGTGCCAGACCCGAATAAATCGCGTCTTGCGCCATGCTGACACCATCTTTCAGGTTCAACGCCAGACCGGCAACATAAATCGCAGCACCGGCATTCAGCGCCAGCATATCGGCGGCTTTTTGACCGGCTTCGGTTTTACGCTTGCCCAGTGCATCCTGAATCAGTGCCAGGCTTTCCTCGGCGCCATTGACCGTCAGACCACTCAGGCTGCGAGGTTCAATCTCAAGCTCTTCCGGACGAATGATACGTTCCCGCAACTCACCCATATACAGCTCACACGCAAAGGTTGGAGCCGCCAGACTGATCTCATCCAACCCATCGTCTGAATGTACCACCATGACATGGCCCGCGCCCAACCGCTGCATCACTTCTGCCAGCGGCCGTACCAGCTCTTTGCTGTACACACCGATCAACTGGTTCGGGACACTGGCCGGATTGGTCATTGGCCCGAGAATATTAAAAATTGTCCTCATGCCCAGCGATTTGCGCACACCAATCGCATGCTTCATGGCACTGTGATGCTGAGGCGCAAACATAAAGCCCACGCCCAGCTCCTCTATGCAACGGGCCACCTGAGTGGCATCCAGCGTCAGCTTGACCCCTGCAGCTTCCAGTAAATCGGCGCTGCCGGATTTTGATGACACTCCGCGATTACCGTGCTTGGCCACTTTGCCGCCGGCCGCCGCTACCACAAAGGATGAAGCCGTCGAGACATTAAACAGGTTCGATCCATCACCACCGGTCCCCACAATATCCACCGCGTGTAACGGATGAATGGTGACGCCATGGGCCAGCTCTCGCATAACCCGGACGGCTCCGACGATTTCATCGATGCTTTCGCCTTTCATTCTCAAGGCAACCAGAAACGCACCGACCTGGGCATCGTCACACTGTCCGGCCATTATCTGTCCCATAACGTCGGTCATCTCGTCCGTCGTCAGGTCATTACGTTCGACAACCCGAGCGAGGGCAGCACGCATTTCCATATCAGTCTCCTGGTCAGTTCAGCCGCATGTGCAAAAAATTGTTGAGCAAGTCATGGCCGTGCTCAGTCAGAATGGATTCAGGATGGAACTGAACCCCTTCAATCGCCAGCTCGCGATGTCGAATCCCCATGATTTCTTCCTGGCTGCCATCGTCATTCTGGGTCCAGGCCGTCACTTCAAGGCAATCCGGCAAGGTGTTTTTATCAATCACCAAAGAATGATAACGGGTCGCCTGATAGGGATTGGTCAGGCCCTTGAATACACCGACATCACCATGATGAATGGCCGATAATTTACCATGCATGACCTGTCCGGCTCGTACGATGGTGCCGCCAAATACCTGCCCAATCGATTGATGGCCCAAACAAATTCCCAAAATTGGCACCTTGCCGGCAAAGTGCCGGATAGCGGCCATCGACATTCCGGCTTCATTCGGCGTGCAAGGCCCCGGGGAAATAACCAGGTGATCAGGAGCCAGAGCCTCTATTTGCTCCAGCGTCACCTCGTCGTTACGAAACACCCGTACTTCTGCGCCCAACTCGGCGAAATATTGCACAATGTTGTACGTAAAAGAATCGTAGTTATCTATCATTACCAGCATGCTGTACTCCAACGGCGCCCGGCATCAGGCCCCTGTCATTCATTCGGTAGGTAGCGACCTGTCTGCAGGTCGTTATTGATCCAGCCCGGCTTCAGCCAGAGCAACGGCACGGAACATGGCGCGACCCTTGTTCAGGGTTTCCTGCCATTCCATTTCCGGCACCGAGTCGGCCACGATCCCGGCTCCCGCCTGAATATTCAGCATGCCGTCCTTGATGACCGCGGTACGAATGGCAATCGCCGTATCCATATTGCCATTCCAGCTCAGATAACCGACCGCACCGCCATACACACCACGCTTGGTGCTTTCCATCTCATCAATGATTTCCATTGCCCGGATTTTGGGCGCACCACTTAAAGTACCGGCCGGATGTACGGCTCTCAGTACATCCATGGCCGTGGTGCCTTCTTTCACTTGCCCGGTGACATTGGAAACGATATGCATCACATGACTGTAGTGCTCCACCACCATCCGGTCGGTCAGCTCTACCTTGCCCGTCTGGGCAACCCGGCCAACGTCATTACGCCCCAGATCGATCAACATCAGGTGTTCGGCGATTTCTTTCGGATCGGCCAGTAATTCCTGCTCCAGCGCCAGATCTTCAGCGGCGTTGTGACCACGCTTGCGTGTACCGGCAATCGGCCGCACCGTGACTTCACCATCTTCCAGCCGGGCCAGAATCTCTGGTGAAGAACCGACCACATGAAAGTCACCCAGATGCATGCAATACATATAGGGTGACGGGTTCAGCGTTCGCAGGGCGCGGTAGATATTGACCGGATCACCGGCAAACGGAATCTGCATCCGCTGGGATATCACGCACTGCATGATATCGCCAGCGAAGATGTAATCCTTGATCGAAGCGACTGCCGCACGGAATTCATCGGCACCAAACATTGAACGAAAATCTTTTTCCTCGACCTCGCGCGGCTGCGCCAACGGCTGGCCTATTTCCCCCTGATAGGGCTGACGCAACTGTTCGCGCAGTTGCTCGATACGCTGTTCAGCCACCGCCAGCGCGTTGGGCTGTTGCGGATCGGCCAGCACGATCAGATGCAAGGTGCCACTGAGGTTGTCGAACACCACCACTTCTTCGGACACCATCAGCAGGATATCCGGGGTATTCAGCTCATCAGCGGGGCAACCTTTTTCCAGCCGGGGTTCGATATAGCGCACGGTATCGTAACCAAAGTAGCCGACCAGCCCGCCCTGAAAACGCGGCAAGCCGGGCAAGTCCGGGACTTTGTAGCTTTGCTGTAACTCGCTGATATATTGCAGCGGGTCACGCACTTCCAGCTCGCTGACCGTGTCACCGTTTTCTTGCCGGATAATCCGATGGCCCGTTACCTTGATAACATGGCGGGCGGGTAATCCGATCATTGAATAACGCCCCCATTTCTCCCCACCCTGTACCGATTCGAACAGGTAGGAATAAGGCCGGTCGGCCAATTTGAGGTAGGTACTGAGAGGGGTATCAATGTCGGCCAACACCTGGCGCGACACAGGGATACGGTTGTAGCCCTGGGCAACCAGAGTTTCAAATTCTTGCGGAGTCATAATAGGAACCTGAGTGTGAGTAAACGCAATAACGGATGCATCCTTTTGTGTGATGCAGGAAATCAGGCGTTTATCACCATCGACGGGCGAGTAGCTGGCCCTGTTGCTGAGGACGATCCAGAGGGTAGAACACCACGGGCTCCCTAGTCGTGATTTAATCGAGCATAGATCATACCAGAAGGCCCACCTCCGGCAAGCCTTACAATGGTTGATTTCAGTTTTTGAGTGGTCGCCAGTCCAGACAAGGCCAACTGCGCAAGGCCGCTGCATCACGTAAACGAGCGTTCGGATTCAACACCACTGGCTGGGCGACTTTTTCCAGCAAGGGTAAATCTGCATGACTGTCGGTATAAAAGGCGGCATCACTGAACTTCAGGCCACGCTCACGCAAAAATGCCCGGGCCAGGCCAACCTTGCCACTGCCGTAACACAAGGGGCGCTGCAAGCCGACGATACGATCATTCACCACCTTGAGGCGATTACTGATCACATGAGTGATACCCAGCGCGTCGGCGTAAGCACGGGCAACATAATCATCAGCGCCAGTAATCATCACCAGTTCAACCCCCTGGCGCTGGTAGGCAAATAACAGCGAAGCCGCTTGCGGATAAATATGCAGGTGCCCACGCTCGGCAAAAAATTGCGCCACCCGCTGCTGATATACAGACAAAGCCATCCCGCGAGCACGGGTCTTGTAATAGTTGGACAAGCGCCAGTGTGTTACCCGACCCTTTTTATAGGCACGATACAAGGAAGCCAGCGCCAGCGTCGCCTCGACCAAAGCCCAGCGCTCACGGCGTACTCGCCATTTGATCCAGAGACTGTTTGCGTCTTTGTTAATCAGTGAATCGTCCAGATCAAAAAAAACGACCTTTACCTTGTATACCTGCATGACACTCCGCCCACGATACTGTCGCTCAGACTAACACGCATTCAAACCCTGCCCAATGCGAATTCGTCGCGCCCATTCACTGTTGCATCCAAGGCAAAAAGTTCCGCAAAAAAAACATAAAAATGTTACATCCAGATGATTGACCTTGTGACAAGTTAATGTAGTCTGAAGACATAAGGAAATGACAGAGACACGACAACAAGAACTGGCAAAAGATGTTTTCCAGTTCGCCAGTGTTAATGGCAACTTATTGTTTTATAAAGGTTTTAAAGACTACCGTTACGTTGAAGGGAGGTAAATATACCGATCCAGGCGCACTCGGCAAGATCCAGAAACCGGTCTGTATACCAATACGGATCTGCCCTTTGGCACGTGCGTAAAGACAACAGCGCCAACGCGATGTTGTCCGCCGGATTTCCCGGCGTAGCCTCATGCTTATTTTAACCAAGGAGCGTTTATGAAAGGTCTGGCAATCAGTTTTCGTGACATCGAACATTCAGACGGTATAGAAGCATCTATCCGAGAGAAAGCCACCAAACTTATCTCCACCTTTGACGACATCACCGGGATTCGTGCGGTTGTCGCCATGCCACATAACCACAGCTATAAAGGCAAGTTGGCTCATGTGTCGCTGGAGGTTGGCTTGCCTGGAGAAACTGTCGCGATCACCCATGACAATCACGACAACTCTGACCACGAAGATATGTATGTTGCTGTCAGGGATGCGTTTGAAAAGGCCCAGCGTAAAATCCGCAAGATTCATGAAAAACGGGTTAATCGTAATCGTCGCACGGCCTCGATTGTTGCTCAGGCAACCTGAACCTTGTCGTTAAAACCCTGTTAAATAGCTCTGAAAGCCGCTGATACCAGCGGCTTTTTTGTGGCTACCCAACGCCCAACATCCAGCACTGGCCAAGCGCCATGCAAGCCGGTTTCATATCCACACGGTACAATCCAGCCGTACAACACAGCCGTACAATCCAGCCGTACAACCCAGACACATAATCCAGGCATAAAAAAGCCACTCCGAAGAGTGGCTGGTATCCATCAGCGCAATCGCGACCGGCTTACAGGAAAGAGAAATCCTCTTCGGCCATATCCATCAGACTGGCGGCTCCTGCTGTCATGGTGGCAGCATGCATCCGGGTACGGGGCAGGATGCGGCGGAAGTAAAAGTTTGCCGTGGTCAGTTTGGCCTTGTAGAAGGCCTCTTCACTGGTACCTGCAGCCAGCTTGTCCTGAGCTACCTTGGCCATACGCGCCCAGAAGTAACCCAGCACGATATAACCGGAGTACATCAGATAGTCGACAGCAGCGGCGCCTACTTCATCGCGATTTTTCATCGCCCCCATCCCCACTTTCATGGTCAGGTCGCCCCACTCCTTGTTCACTTCCATCAAGGGCTTGATCAGTTTGGACAAGGCTTTATTACCCGACTCCGCCTTGCAGAACTTGTGCACGATCTTGGTGAAGGTGCGCAGGCTCGCCCCTTGCGTCATCAATACTTTACGGCCGAGCAAATCCAGCGCCTGAATACCCGTGGTTCCTTCATAGATGGTCGCAATCCGGGTATCCCGCACCAGCTGCTCCATTCCCCATTCCGCAATATACCCATGGCCACCATACACCTGCATACCCAGGTTGGTTGCTTCACAACCAGCTTCGGTCAGGAAGGCCTTGGCAATCGGCGTCAGGAAACTGAGCAGCTCTTCAGCACTTTTACGTTCGGCTTCGGTCTCGGCTTTTTTGACAATGTCGTTTTGCTGCGAGGCAAAATACACCAGTGCCCGGCTCGCTTCGTTGAGGGCTTTCTGCGTCAACAACATACGACGGACATCCGGGTGCACAATAATCGGATCGGCGGCTTTTTCCGGCGCTTTTGCCCCGGTCAGTGAACGCATCGCCAAACGTTCTTTGGCATACGCCAGAGCACCTTGATAAGACGCTTCCATCGCAGAAGAACCTTGCAAGGCAGTACCGATACGGGCGGTGTTCATAAAGGTGAACATGCAGTTCAGGCCTTTGTTCTCCGGCCCAATCAACCAACCTTGGGCACCATCAAAGTTCATGACACAGGTAGAGTTGCCGTGAATGCCCATTTTGTGTTCCAGCGAGCCACATTCAACAGCGTTTTTATCTCCCAGCGTGCCGTCTTCATTCGGCAGTACCTTGGGCACAATAAACAGCGAGATACCCTTGGTACCAGCCGGAGCACCAGGCAAACGGGCCAGCACGATATGGATAATATTGTCTGCCATATCGTGATCACCGGCAGAAATAAAGATCTTGGTGCCGGTAATGGCATAGCTGCCATCCGGGTTTGGCTCTGCCTTGGCTTTCAGAATCCCCAGGTCAGAACCACAATGCGGCTCAGTCAGGCACATGGTGCCGGTCCACTCACCAGAGACCAGACGGGTCAGATAGGTGGCTTTCTGGGTATCGGTGCCGTGTTGTTCAATGGTGTTCATGGCACCGTGAGACAAGCCGGGGTACATCCCCCAAGACCAGTTGGATGAACCAACCAGCTCGGAAATCACAATCCCCAGTGATTCAGGCAAACCCTGACCGCCAAATTCTTCGTCATGGGCCAGAGACGGCCAACCGCCTTCAACAAACTTGGCGTAGGCTTCTTTAAAGCCGGTCGGTGTGGTGACGGTGCCATCTTCGTGACGCTGACAGCCTTCGATATCACCGACACGGTTCAGCGGTGCCAGCTCTTGTTCACAAAAACGAGCGCCTTCAGCAAGGATGGCATCCACCATGTCCGGAGTCGCCACGTCGGCGTAAGCAGGAATATTGGCGTAATGGGACGGCATATCCAGCAGCTCGTCCATAACGAATTTAATTTCACGCAGGGGGGCTTTGTATTCTGGCATTAGGGATACCTCGTCGCCTGACTGGTTTGGGTCGCCTGATGGCGCTCTGTTTATTAGTAGTCGTACCGGCCATCAATCAATGAACCAGTACGCTGTTGCTATTTCGTTGTTCCGTTGTTGCTTGATCGCCCGGTGACCGCGTCATGCGCGTGTGTTGCCGTGGCGTATCACTTGATGTTTTAAAACAACTGTTTGAAACATACGTTTGCTTTATAGCTCTGTCAAGCAAAAACACACAACAATGACTTGTCATCCCGACACTGGCAGCAGGCACAATCCCGCGCCAACACAACAACGGCTATCAACCCAGCATAGGACACAAATTCCACCACCGAGAAGGCACAATACGGATTAGCAACCATTGACCCGATATCACCCTCCAAGCAGGATAGTGGCTACGTTTTATCAACAATCAGTATTCAATCAATACCCAATCAGAGTCAGGGAAGACGATGGCAGGCAACCCACAGCAGCAGCAACAAAAACAGCAGCAAAACCAGCTACCCAGACAGCGGTCTCTGTCCCGTCCATCAGCCGCCGGGCCGCTGTCGGACTTTCGTTGTGAATGGTGCCAGAGCTCGGTCAGCAAGAGCATCAGTGGTTTTTTGTGTCACCACTGTGAAGAAGTGCTGCGCACCCCCTATCCGGCGTGCAGCCAGTGTGGTGAGTTACTCAATAACAACGAACGCCGCTGCCAGCATTGCCAACAAACGCCACCGGCTTTTGATTACACTCACATTTTTTTACCTTACCAAACACCGGTTAGTCACTGGTTACGCCAGGCCAAAGACCGCCGTCGTTATGAGTGGCTGTTACGCCTGGGTCACTGGATGGCCCATCATCCACCCGCGGCGATTACCCAGGTCGATGCGCTGGTGTACGTGCCATCCGATTGGCGCAAGCGTCTCTGGCGCGGCTTTAACCCTGCCCGGATTATTTGTGAACAACTGGCTTCCCGTCATCACAAACCGATATTACACCAGGCGCTACGCCGTCGAGGCAGTACCCCACAACGAGGCCAGCACCGCGCTTCCCGCTTGCAGCAAGCCCGGCAACAGTTCGACAGCGGCCAGCAATCCCTGCACGGCATGCACCTGCTGCTGATTGACGATGTACTCACCACCGGTGCCACGGCCGATGCGGTAGCGACCTTGCTGAAGCAGCAAGGGGCAGCCATTGTTGGAGTCTGGGCTCTGGCGCGAACACCACCCCCTGGAATGACCATGCCGTTAGCATTGCATGGATGTGGCTTGCCAGAGAGTCAGGCATAATCGCCCGTTGAATCCAGACGAGGGCCGATTATGTCTACCACACATCCTTACGCCAACCTGACCCCGGAGCGGGTGATGGATGCCATTGAGTCCGTAGGCTATCTCTGTGACGCCCGGGTATTCCCGCTGAATAGCTATGAAAACCGGGTATACCAGGTCGGCATCGAAGACAGCGAACCACTGATCGCCAAGTTCTATCGCCCCGATCGCTGGAGCCGTGCGGCGATTCTGGAAGAACACGCTTTCATGTTTGATCTGGTCGAAGAAGAAATTCCGGTGGTTGCCCCGATTCAAATCGACGGCGAAAGCCTGTTCTACAGCGAGCCGTTTCTGTTTGCGCTGTTTCCACGTCGTGGTGGTCATGCCCCGGAACTGTCCTCCAATGCCGACCTGGAGTTGCTCGGTCGCTGGCTGGCGCGCTTGCACCAGGTAGGCAGCTGGAAGAACTTTGATCATCGCCCACTGATTTTGGGAGCTGAGGATCTGGCCCAGGCCGCCGACACGGTACTGGCCTCAGGTCATATGCCTCTGGACTACCACGCTGTTTACCAAAGCATCTGGCCGCAACTGGTAGCAAGCCTGGAGCAACAGATGTCTTCCAGGTCGTTCCGTACCATCCGGTTACATGGCGATTTACACCCCGGCAATCTGTTATTACGTAATGAACAGCTGTGGATGGTCGATTTCGATGATTGTTTACAAGGCCCGGCCATGCAGGATATCTGGATGTTGTTGAGCGGCGCCCGTGATGAACAGGTGTCCCAGCTCAATGTGATTCGTAACGGCTACGAGATGTTCCGCCCCTTCCCTTATACGGAACTTTCACTGGTGGAGTGCCTTCGAACCATACGCGTAATGAAACACGCTGCCTGGTTGTGCCAGCGTTGGGATGACCCGGCCTTCCCTATCGCCTTTCCCTGGTTTGACAGCCACCGCTTCTGGTCAGAGCACATCCTGACCTTGCGCGAACAGCAGGCCGCGCTGCAACAGGAGCCGTTGGTACTGTTTGCCTGAACCGTTTGCCTGAACCAGCGCCGGGCCTGTTATGGGCCTGTTATGGGCCTGTTATGGGTCTGTTATGGCAGTGATACGCTCACTTATTGTTATCTAACATGTGTTAAGGAATTATTATGACTCGTTTAATGCTACCCACTCTCCTGCTGCCCACGCTGTTCTGCGCGGCAACGGCCGTTCAAGCCGATGGCATGGACACCAGCAAACTGTATCTCGGTGGCAGTCTCTCCTATAACACCATTGATTCTCCGTTCGGCGGTAGCAGTGCCGATGCTGGAGGCCTGCAGGGATTGGTCGGGTATGACATGGGGTCAATCGATGGAGGCATTCACACCAGCATGGAGCTGGGTATCAGCCAGACCGATGACTTTGACAACACCGATGAGAGCATCAGCGGCCTGTGGATTGCGGCGGTTGTGGAAAAAGACCTGCCGGAAATCAATCCGGAGTTATCCCTGATTGGTCGGGTTGGTATTGATGTCGGCGATGACGACGGCATTCTGACCGGCGTCGGAGTGGGTTATCGGCTGAACAGCCAACTGCAAGTACGCGGAGAGTTTGTAAACAAGGATGCTTCCAATCAATACCTGGCCAGCTTGGTGATTCATCTCTGACGCTCAGGTTTCCGCCAAAAAAAACAGCGCCGTGTGAGTACTCACACGGCGCTGTTAAGCAAATGTTATGGATCGTATTGCCAGCAATGACCACGGGGTCATCTGCAAGCGGTGGTTACCTTTGGCCTATACAATCAACGGCGACCAGAACGACGCAAGGCCGATGTTGAATAGTCCCGGGATGAGCGCTCGCCACCAAATACAAACGAACCCTCTTCCTCATTATCCAGTCCCAGTGCCAGATAACGGCCAGAAGTCAGGTCGTACAACACTTCCAGTCCGTACCATGGCACAGTGGCGTTGTAGTACATCACGCCATGTCCTTCTGCTACCCGCCATAACAGGCCACGACCGTCATAATGATCAATCACTGCCGCTTGCCAGGAATCCTCATCGATATAGAACACCCGCTTGGCATAGACATGGCGCATACCGTCTTTCAGCGTCGCTTCCACCTTCCAAACCCGGTGTAATTCGTAACGGGTGACATCCTGGTTGATATGACCGGGCTGAACGATATCGTCATATTTCAGCTGGCCAGACTTCAGCTTGTAGCTGTTATAGGGAATGTACATTTCCTGTTTACCCACCAGCTTCCACTCATAACGGTCAGGCGCACCGTTGTACAAATCGAAGTTGTCCGAGGTACGCATGCCGTCAGACGCGGTTCCGGGGCTGTCATAGGCGATGGCAGGAGCACGGCGCACCTTGCGCGATCCGGCGTTATAGATCCACGCTTTACGGGGTTCTTTAACCTGATCCAGAGTCTCATGCACCAGCAGCACATTGCCCGCCAAACGCGCCGGTGACAGTACATCCTGCTTGAAGTAGAACAGGACGTTGTCATCCTCGTCGGGATTATAGTCGGTCAGCTTGTCCCTGAAGGTAAACTCTTCCTGAAAGCGTACCAGTGTATAGGCACCGTTTTCCTGTGGTGTCACCTGACCAATGGTACGTTCAACACTGCCACCACGATAACGGACGATATGGTTCCAGATAACTTCCAGACCATTGGACGGTATCGGGAATGGTGTCCCCTGAACGTAATTTTCCAGGCCGTTACCGCCATCCACCAGCTTGGTGGCTGTGGCGTTACGGGCGGTTTCCTGATAAATGCTGTCGCTGTAGGCCGCAGTCCGGTGAGTCGGGTACACCGGCATGCGATAACTATCCGGATATTTCTCGAACATGGCTTGCTGGCCATCCGATATGTGATCGGCGTACTGTTTGTAGTTACTGCTGTCGATCACAAACAGCGGCTTTTCATCGGTAAAAGGATCGACCAGTTTGCCGCCTTTGGTGTACCCCGCAGGAGGCTGTAACAGCCCTCCTGTCCAGGCTGGAATATCGCCGGATGCGGCCTTGTTGGCTCCCACCGGTGTCAGTTCTTTACCCAGTTTGGCCGCTTCTGCTGCCGGGACGGCTGCTTCAACTGCCAACACCGGCAGTGACAGAATCAAGGCACTGCCCAGTACGCGAATCGTTGATTTGATCATGCTGTATTCCTCGCTTGTTCCGCTGGCTGCCAATTAAAATGAGTAGGCTGCAGACAGGCTGATATTGTCGCGGTCTTTCATGGTGTTGTAATCGCCACCAGAGTAGTTGCTGTAGCTCACGTCAACCGACGTGGTGTTCAGGTATACAAAGCGTAGCCCCAAACCTGTGGTCAGGCGGTTATCAATAAACTGGGCACCCGGCTCCGGGCCATACCCCTTGTCATACGCCAACGAGATAATCGGAGTGATATTCACCCCGGCCAAGGCATTGTTGTAGTCGAACGACATACGGAAGCGCACGCCTCCGGACAACTGGGTCACATAACCATCGTCAGTACAGTTGTCGGTGTTGGCATTCTGGCCGCTGTTGGCTTCGTCCGTCCCTGGAACGGTATCGGCCGTACAGAAGTTGGTATCTCCGGCGGCGCTGTAAACGCCATCGTTGTTACCGATGCCATAGGCACCGGAACGGCCATAACGTGCATCATCGGTATCGGGCAGATCAGGAATAAAGCTCACCCCCACTTCGGCCACCAGCGCCGCCCGATCAGCCCCCAGTATCCGGTCCAGGAAGGTGATATAGGTTGCCTGGGCCTGCCACATATCAAACTCGTCGTAACCAATGGCAAACTCACCCGACAGATCCGTTGGATCACCACCGGCTTCCGCCAGTCGTTGTTGATACAAACGGCTATAAGGTGCGGCGTTACCCGCCAACAACAGCTCGAAGGCATTCCACTGCAGAGGCATATCCGGACGATAGCTGACCTCACCGGATATGGAAGCGCCGCCTTCCGTGGCCCTTGCAAAGCTTAACCCCATGACCTGAATGTCTTCCGGGTAGGCGATCTGGTAGAGCGGATAGTTACTCTCGTAGGTGGCATCAGCGTTGTAATAACTGCTGTCGGATTTATTCACCACCACACCATTAATAAACGGCAAGCGGCTGTGAATATTCATGTAGTAAGCACCAAATTCCGTGTCACCCAGCGCTTCGGAATACCAGCGAAAGGCCAGACCGTACTGGCCAGAGTCTTTGGGTTCACCATCTGGCAAGCGTTCGGCCACCGGCGCCACACGCTCAGACAACGGCTGGTTGTCGGCCACTTCCTGATCCCGTGCCGCCAGAATATCCAGCTCGCTGGACGTGCCCGACAAGATCACCGGGCCACAGCCATCAGCGACAAAGTCCGAGCTTGAGAAGAGCGTACCGCAAGGGTCAGTACGGGTTTTTTCCCACTGCAGCTGATAAAAAGCCTCTACCGACAGGTCTGGCGTCAAACCGACGGAGGTATACAGCATATTGACGGGCAGCAAGCCTTCTTTCAGCTCAGCGCCCGGTTTGCGGAAGGCCGAGGCATCCACCGGGTTAATGCTGTTGATACCACCCTGGATAAAGGTGCTCTCACCCCAACTTAATACCTGACGCCCCAGGCGCACCGATACCGGCGTTTCACCGAAATCAAAATCCCCCCAGACGTAGGCATCCAGCAGGTCGTAACCGCTACCGGCAGCGTCTTTGGTTTCATCACTGAGGTCTTTGAAATCGGTTGAGTCATTCATGATGGCGTCATCGTAAAACGCCCGCAGCCGAAAGAAGCCACCATAGTTTTCGTAGCTCATTTCGAGGTCGGATGTCCACTTGATCACCCGGGTGTAGACATCACCTTTGCCATAATTCAGCGTACCGTCGTCATAGTTATACGATGAGCCAGATGCACTGTTGCCCGTAGCCGCGCCGTTACCCGGCATGATTTGCTCTGCCCCCGGCTCTTCCAGTCGCCAGGCAATCCCGGCGCTAATGGTGTTGTCCAGTCGCATGTCGACCGCGCCCACCGAAAACTCGGTAGCCTGGGCTGAAGTGGCTGCAAGAGCCGAAATGGCCAGAGCCAATGGAAGCTTTTTCATAGCGTGCCCGCCTGTATTCTTATTATTCATAGTCGCCTCGGTTTCTCAGCCTTATTCTGTCACTGCTTCAACAATACCCGCGCCGTCATCGACCAGAGTCGGAGCAGCAGGATCGTCAAACAGGCTCACAATATGGTTGGCGATAACACCAAAGGTCGCCGCCGTTTCTGTCGATGCATCATTGCTATCCGGTACTGCCATGGAGCTATGACTGCTCAACTCATCGGCAAGACGGAAGGCAATCTGTACCGGACTGCTGGCCGACAAATCCGAGGAGGTATCCACCAATGTGGCACCCAGTACATCGATCAGTGGGTCGGTACCCGCCAACGGCGCAGCATCCACCGCATTGGGAATCACGTGATCACCGACGGCTTCGATCAGCGTATAAGGCGTTCCGGTCGCAGTCAGTTGCGCGGCATAGTTAACCGGATCAGACGCATCGACGGTAGCCTGGTACACGTACAACAAGGATTCATAATCTGACCCGCCCTGGGTGAGATTAAAGCTGTCCGGGTCGGTTAGTCCTGCCACAATCGTCGGGCCATAAGCGTCTGAGCTTTCCAGCATCTTCGCCAATCCGCCTCCGGGCACCCCGAACACTGCCGCTTGAATCGGATTCAGCGCGCTGTTGCCAGCTGCGTTAGCCGTCAGGGTGTTGGCGTTATTAATCGCCACGTATTCCGTCCCCACAATGGCACCCAGTGAGATACCGGCAAAATAGATATGGCTGGCATCAAAATCCGGGGCACTGTTTAACACCCCATTGCCGTCGCCATCAATATCCATAAAGGGAATCGAGGCATTCAAGTTAAGCAAGTCCATCACTGCCTGACGGGTGTTATCCCGGGTGGTCTGGAAGCGGACAAAGTTGATATACAAGGAGCCGGAGCTGTTGGCCGAAGCATCGGTGGCGCTGACGGCTGTCGGTGCCACGCCATCTGCGGTCAAGCCAAAGTGGCGCTGACTGTAGGTTTGCGCTGTTACTATCTCGGTGACTTTTTCCAGCAATGCCGTCGTGCCGTCGGTTTGTGCCAGCGCATACAGGCTGGAAGCGCTGTTGTCACTGTTCTCACTGCCTTCGACAATCGCCAGAGCCGGTACGGCGGCAAATTCAGCCCCCAACAGCGCAGACAAATCGACGGTGTCGGTCGGCATCACACCGTGTAAGGGCAGATCAATCGCGACAGTGGCATAGCAGTTCTGGGCGAACTGGTCGGCCAGCGGCAGAGTATCCAGTCGCTGGGAGTTCAGGCCGTGCTGGTAAATCACCACCGGCCAGCCAGTGGCCGGTTTTTCACAACTGGCGACAGGTTCAACCACCAGTACCGGGGCCGATACCGTGCCTTGGGCAGCAGCAAACGGAAACAGGTCGGTGACGTTTTCTGACGGTGCGGTATAAGCCGCAGCGGTAGCGGCATCAGCGCCCAGCGCCAGCTGGATATTACTGATCACTTCCGCATCCGACTGCCATTGGGAGGTGATCACATTGGCGGCGCTCAGCTGTTGCGACAAACAGCTATCATCTGTATCGCTTGTCGGCGTACAGGCATAACCACTGGTTGGGTCTTCGCCACTGTAAGCACCGTCCGGCGCGCTGTGATAATAAGGTAATTCGATACGACCACTACGGAAAGTCGCCTGCAAGCCGTCGGCCAGCAACGCAGAAGGTACTGAAGCGCTGCTGCTGAAATCGGTTTTGCGGGGGGCCGGGGCCGGTAAGGTCGATAACAGCGCATTCCCCTGAATCAGGGCCGTCGCTGCTTCGGTGTCGCCACTGGTCATCATGGTGACGGTGGCCATTTGTGTTGTGGCATCATCGTCGGTGGTATTCAGGTAATGCTGCACCAACGCCGGAATATCCTTGTTACTCAAGGCGCTGTTGGCATTGCCCGGTGCGGCCATCGCGTTCATCACCGACGTTGAACCACCGGTAGTGAAGGTATAGGCCAGAGCGACATTCACGTCGTTACGTTGCAATACGCTACCGACAAAACCCTCTGCCAGCTGCTGCCAGCCTTCAATCGCGACTTTGGCGGAGGCCAGCTCATCAACGTAGGCATCCAGATCCGGGTCAGACAAATATTTGTATTGCGTCGAGGCATCAATCTGGTTGTCGTTGGCACCCAACAGGCTGTCGAGCACAACCACCAGATAACGGGTACTTTCGAGCAACGGTTCTTCGGGGCTGATACGCAGCACGTTGTTATTCAGGCTGCCATCGGTATAACTCACCACCTCGGCACGAATGGCCGGGATATCCTGATACAAATACGGCGAACTACTGACCAGGCTACCCAGTTTGGGGCCACCGTCGTAGTTCAGTGGCACCAGATAAACCGAACCGCTCGGTACCTCGGTCGATAATTCACCATCAAAAGCGATATCAAACGGAGCCGTTGCCGAGAATCCATCCAGATCGTTAATGGCATCATAGACCGGGTTGTAGTCTGGATTGATGCTGCCTGTCGCCGTCAGCGGCTCAATGTCTTTACCCGCTTCATAATACAGCGTGCCATCGGCATCGGTGGCATCAACAGCCGAACCATCATCATTGGTTGGGTAGGTCTGGAACAGAAAATCGATATTCAGCGGCAGTTCTGACGTCGCCGGATTAAACACCGGAGAAACAAAGGCATCCAGACTGTCACCGCTACCGGCCTGCACCGGTGTTTGATCAACGTCACTGTTACCATCCACACTGCTGATGTTGCAGCCAACCAAGCCTGCGGTTGCTGCCGCCATGGCCAGACTGAGAATCGTCTTGTTAACCATATTACTACCTGTCGTTTTATTGTTATTAGTGCTGTGACCCAGCAAGGAAACATCCTCTGTCACAGCGATGTCACAACTGTAAGAGGAATATAATCTGCCCAAGCAACCACACTCATCCCTCCAAAGTATGATTCCGCTGAGAATGCCCATTCCTTTTGTAATTATATGTAACAAAAGTAATGCGATCTGACGACACAAATGATCATCAAGGATCATCAGCAGTATCTACAAGCGTAGACAAAGAACCTTGATTCGGGAAAAAATCTGCTGGATTTCGGCCGTCATCCGACGCTAAAACCGCGCTCCGTAACCACACACCCCTGCAACACCGCCCTGCAACACCGCCGGCAACACCATGCACGGAACACAAATACGGCCGATTCCTCACAGGTGTCGTATAGTAATAATACGACCGACGGCAGGAAATAATAGCATTATGAGCAGCTACGAACTGATTCACCCGAAAACTCACCTGCGTGTTTTATCGCGCTACGAAATTCAGCAGCTACGCGATGTCAGCAGCCAGGAGCACGATCTGGTACGCCGTTGTTGCTACGCCGTCCTGAATGCTGGCAGCCAGAGTGACAGCTATATTGATATGGAAGCGGCCTATCAGCCGTTCGATATTCATTTTGAACAGGAAGATCGTGGGCTGGTATTACGACTGGTCAACCCGCCTCCCAGTGCCTTTGTCGACAACGACATTATCCGCGGTGTGCGGGAGCAACTGTTTTCGGTCTTGCGCGATGTCCTCTATGCGCAGGATTCCATTATCAAGCCCCAGCGCTTTGATCTGAACGACAGCGATGGCATCACCAATGCGATTTTTCACTTGCTGCGAAATGCCGATGTACTCTGCGCCGACCGGCTGCCCAACCTGGTGGTGTGCTGGGGGGGACATTCCATTCCCCGCAATGAATACAAATACTGCAAGGAAGTTGGTTATCACCTCGGCCTGCGAGGCCTCGACATCGGTACCGGCTGTGGCCCGGGCGCCATGAAAGGCCCGATGAAGGGTGCCACCATCGGCCATGCCAAGCAGCACAATCGCGACGGTCGTTATATCGGCATTACCGAGCCTGGTATTATCGCCACCGAAGCGCCCAACCCCATTGTTAATGAACTGGTCATTTTACCGGATATTGAAAAACGTCTGGAAGCTTTTGTGCGCATGGCGCACGGCATTGTTATTTTCCCTGGCGGGCCAGGCACAGCAGAAGAATTACTGTATTTGCTGGGCATTCTGACGCACCCGAAGAACATCACACTGCCTTTCCCCGTTATCATCACCGGGCCAGAAGAAAGCGGTGACTACCTGCGTGCCATTGACCGTTTTATCGGTACCACTCTGGGGGCACCGGCCCAGGCCCGTTACCAGTTGATCATTAATGACGCCCAGGCGGTTGCCCAGGCCATGAAGACAGGGATTCACAGTGTCCAGCTCTGGCGCCAGCAACAAAAGGATGCCTACTTTTTTAACTGGTCCTTGCACATCCCGGCCGAATTCCAACACCCGTTCGACCCCACTCATAAGGCCATGTCTGCCCTGAATCTGTCCTTCGATGCACCGGGGCACCAATTGGCTGCGGATTTACGCCGTGCCTTTTCTGGTATTGTCGCCGGCAATGTTAAGGCCGCTGGCATTCAACGGGTACAGGAGCATGGCCCGTATCAGTTACAGGGTGACCCGAAAATCATGGAAGAAATGAACGCCTTGCTGGCTCATATGGTCGCGAGTGGACGTATGAAGATGACCGGGGAATATACCCCGTGTTATGAAATTACAACCGCTGACGATGCTGTGCAGAACGACCGTTAGGCCATCCTGCACACACGCTCAGTCAATAGAGGTTCAATACTTCAGTGATACCAGTAGGGCCGTACAGCTCCACTTCTTTATGCACCACATTCATAGGAGTGATTACCGTATCCCGTCCCAGCTTGTAGCTTTGCTCGTCGACAATGGCCTTATACGCCTTGTTCAACGTCAGGGCCCTGTCACGACTTGGCATCAGCAGATAGCTGACATCGGTTTTCAAACGCTCGAACGCTTCTGGTTTTTTGCTGCCATCCGAATGGAAGAACTTGTTGAGCACCTCGTCGTTGGTGCGGAATTCATTCCCCGTTGGATTGTGCTCCAGATAAAAAGCGTACTCTCCCTGACCGTCTTCACGGACATGATCCTTAACGCCTTCAAAGCCTTTTTCCATCCAATGGTACCAGCCATTCTGGAATGAATGCCCGGAATCCAGTTTGCGCGTAAAGGCGAAAGTTGAGTCATTGGTCGCCCCAATACCGGAGTGGCAGCCAACACAGAAGTAGTTTTCTTCGTAACTTTGTGGTCTTAGGTCACCGGCCTTGTCTTCAATAAATCCTTGATACACCCAGCCCAGAGGAACAATCAGGCCTTCTTCCATATTACCAATAACCGTTTTGGTACGTTCCGGGAAGTCGTAGCGTTCTTTCTCTTCTTTTTCCACATAGCGCTGCAAATTAAAATAAGTGCGCCAGCTGGCTTTACGGCCATATCGAAGCTCTTTCATCCGTGGAGCAATACTGGTTTTACCCTGATCATCCACATCGATATAACGCACGGTATGTACAAACTCTGTTCCTTCTGGATATAAACGTGCCGCCAAATGCACCTGTTTATTTTCCAGCTGTTTTTTGGCCTGACCCACATAGCTCATATAGATTTTGTCAAGTGGGGCCCATTCATAACGAATTAGATGGCTTTTACCAAGCTTTCCATCTTTATTCAGATCAACGCCATAGCGATTTTCATCCACTTCAGGGATAACCACATCCTGCTGCTTCATCAGGCTTTCCACAATGGCCAGGTTGATTATGTAGGTTTCCTGATCATATTCCCCCGGCTTGAGTTCACGAAACGCTTCAGGCAAGCGAATCAACACGTCGTCCGTTGAACCGTTGGTTGGCATAAAGGTACCCAGAAACGGATAGTAAGCAAATACACGCCAGCCTGTCGGGTTGCCAGAAGGGTCATGATCAAATCCCTGATTATCGAAATCGAACCAGACATCCGGGATATAGCCATCCCATTGACCGTTTTTGTTGCGATCCCATTCTGCAGGGACATTCTTCAATTTCTCTGCCAGATAAATCTCACCATGACGACTGGCGTAGTTATCCTCTCGTACATAGCTCAGGATATCTTCATCACTGATATTTTGAATAGCTTGGGTACGATCTTTAAAGACATTCATCCAAGGGTTATTAACCCCGGGTTCGGGCATGTTATAGGCCACCTGAACATCAATATCACTAAAATAATTAGGTTCTTTGCTCTCGGTATGACAGGCATAACAAGGGTTATAAGATCCACTGTCATCTACCGGGTCGGTATAACACTGAGGTAGTAAATAAGGAGTCTTGTTATCAAGGCGATCCGCGGTCAGGTAATCACTCACCTGCTTTTTTACAAGACTGCTATTTGACGAGGTTTCAGCAACGACATCAAACGCTAGTAATCCAGCAACCATAGAACCGGATGTTAACAACAAATGGAAAATTCTCACAACAACCTCACAAACGGAAAAAGGGCGGGTCTCCCCGCCCTTATAAACTCATACTGATATTATTACTCAGCGATACCAGGGAAAGGACCAACATAACCGGTATAAGCCATGTCTTCACCAGCACCTGTGTCCATATCGCGATCAGACTCACCATATGGATGCTGAATAACCGACATCAGATAAGCCCAGCCATTGATGTTCGGGTACCAGTAAGGAGACGTGGTTTCTGCACCGTAAGGCGTAGTCTGGATACGAGTCAGTGATTCATCATCAAACTCATAAGACCAGATCACATCATTCTGGTGACCAGAACCCGTGTCTTCACCGATAATCAGCTTGTCGTAGCCAGACATGTACGTCACGTTGTCCGGGTTGGCGATGCCATCAATATGACAAGAGTTGTTATCTGCGAAACCAGTCACTTGCTCTGACTCAGAAACAGGAACACCTTCTACCAGTGAGTACATAGAGTTGGCAACGTAGTCAGAGCCGATGTCTGTATCTGCTGCTACATCCAGCTGATAGACGATGCCACAATCATTGCTTTCAGCCAGCTGAATGTCACCGCTGCTATCGCTCATGCCACTACCAACACTGGACATGCCAACGTACAACTTGCTACGAGTTGGATCGAACGTAACGCCTTCTTCTTTCTTGAATTCGATGGAAGCACCTTTTATCGCAGCATAACGACGGGTTTCCATACGAGAGGCCTGAGTTTCCATACCTTCGATCACTTTCAAACACTCAGCACCACCGCTAGCAGTATCCACGTAAGTGAAGCCGTCAGTTGCGCAAGCACCATCCGTGACATCTTCGCTGTCAAACAGGTCAGTGAAGGTCAGCTGTTCTTGTGTATCAGTACCAACAACATAAGGTTTCACATCATCATCAGATGCGTGGCCCAAGTCGATCCAGCTGATGTCTGCCGTTCCGCCATTATCAGCAGAAGTCTGTGTCCACTTGGCGGCGTACAAAGTACCAGCGGTCAGATCACCAGCGGTATCCGCAACAAACATATAGAAGCCAACGTTGGTGCCGTCATCTGTCATATAAGTTGTTTTGGAATCTGGCATTACATAAGCCAGCTCAAATGCCAGACGACCCATGGCGTAATGCTTGGTCAGATCGGTAGATGCATCTTCAGAGACTTCGATTTCGATATTCCAGCCGTAAAAGTACGGGTTCCAGGAAGCTTCGTCCTCGTAGTAGGACAGCATGCTACGTTGGCCGCTATCCGGGTTACGGGCATTCGGTTCATATTCTTCAGAGGCCAGGTGAGTGGTCCATGGAGTAACAGAAGCTGCACAATGTACCCAACCACCGTTCACACCAGACTGATCAATCTGCTTCATACTTTTAACAGACAGAGCGCCAGTATCGTCATCCTGATTCAGTTCCATCAGGAACATGGCTCCAGGAGTAGATTCCATTTGAGAAACAGAGAACAACTTGTCACCGATAGGCAACAGTGACGTGTGTTCGTTGCTGTTGGTGACGTTGATGCTACCGTCAGTGCTTTGCAGCACAGTGCCGGATTCATTAATCAGCTGTCCAAAAGTCACACCATTATAATCGGTACCGGAGCGTGCCAGAGTGTTAAAAGAGCCACCAAAGGTGCCTTCTCCAACAGTGGCTGTAGCAGCGAAAATAGCGCGCTTGTCAGCATCGGTTGCAGGTGCATCAACACCTTCAAACGTCAGCTCAGTGCCATAGGTTGCGGTAGTATGATCGGCTACGGTCAGATCGGTGCCATCAACACCATCGGTACCGTCAACACCGTCAACACCGTCGGTACCGTCAACACCATTGGTACCGTCAACACCATCAGTGCCGTCATCACCATCTGAACCGCAAGCAGACAAGCCAGTAGCCAAAACGGCCATCAGCAATGCTTGTAGCAGTGCATTTTTCTTTAGTTCCATAACGCTCTCTCTCATCTTTTATATGGATGTTTAGTGCGGCACAGGCTAGCTTCGAAAAATGACAAATTAAGTGAGATTTCATGTCAAAAAAAAGACATTATTGTGACGGTCGTTAACAGGTACCTGCTGACGAAAGTGGATGGACTCATGTGGCAGTGGACGCGGAACAGGCAAATGCCCCTGGATCTGATTTACCTCTCAGAGCAACACAGTGGCGAGAGGACTTGATCGGATCAACGATACTGTAGAAGCCAGAGAAGAGTAAAGAAATAAACAACAGGTGTCAGTTTTGTCAATATATATCAAACACACAAAAACCGGCGTTGCGAACACGCAAAGCCGGTTATTCGGTCACATAAGCGTGATCAATCCACTTCTTTCGCCGCAATACGGGCTGCCCACTCAATCGGGCCAGTCATGTGAACAGATTCACCTTTGGTATCCACGGCAACTGTCACCGGCATATCCACCACGTCGAACTCATAGATAGCTTCCATACCCAGGTCATCAAATGCCAGTACCTTGGCCGCACGAATCGCCTGGGATACCAGATAAGCAGCACCACCTACGGCCATGAGGTACACCGCTTCGTTGTCCTTGATGGCCTCAATCGCCAGAGGGCCACGCTCGGATTTACCAATCATGCCCAGCAGTCCGGTTTCTTCAAGAATGGTGCGGGTAAACTTGTCCATACGGGTTGCTGTAGTCGGGCCAGCCGGGCCAACCACTTCTTCACGTACCGGGTCGACCGGACCCACGTAATAAATAAAGCGGCCTTTCAGATCCACTGGCAGCTCTTCACCACGGGCCAGCATTTCCACCATACGTTTGTGGGCCGCGTCACGGCCAGTCAGCATCTTGCCGGACAAGAGTACGGTTTCGCCGGTTTTCCAGTCTTTTACGTCTTCTGGTGTCACTGTGTTCAGATCCACACGACGTACGCTGTCACCCACTTCCCAGCTGATTTCTGGCCAGTCTTCCAGCTTCGGTACCGGCAGTACTGCCGGGCCAGAGCCATCCAGCTCAAAATGCGTGTGACGCGTTGCTGCGCAGTTAGGAATAATGGCAACCGGCTTGTTGGCTGCGTGTGTCGGATAATCTGCCACTTTCACATCCAGAACCGTGGTCAGACCACCCAGCCCCTGGGCACCAATCCCCAGTTTGTTGACCTTTTCGTACAATTCCAGACGTAGTTCTTCGGCACGATTGCTGGCACCACGCGCTTGCAGCTCCTGGATATTGACCGGCTCCAGCAGCGATTCCTTGGCGATTTCCATGGCTTTTTCTGCTGTGCCACCAATACCAATTCCCAACATGCCTGGCGGACACCAGCCAGCGCCCATGGTCGGGATTTGCTTCAGTACCCACTCCACCACATCGTCAGACGGGTTCAGCATGGCAAACTTGGACTTGGCCTCAGAACCACCGCCTTTGGCTGCCACGTGCACGTCAACGGTATTACCGGGTACCAACTTCATGTGAATCACGGCAGGCGTATTGTCTTTGGTGTTGGTCCGCTTGCCGTCCGGGTCCGCCAGCACGGAAGCGCGCAGGACGTTGTCCGGGTTCAGGTAAGCACGGCGTACACCTTCGTTACACATGTCTTCTACCGACATGTCGCTTTCAAATCTGACGTCCATACCAATGGTCAGGAAAACGGTGACGATACCAGTGTCCTGACAGATCGGGCGCTTGCCCATGGCACACATACGAGAGTTGATCAGAATCTGGGCCATGGCGTCTTTGGCGGCCTTGGACTCTTCACGCTCGTACGCGGCGTGAACCGCATCGATAAAGTCTTTTGGGTGGTAGTAGGAAATGTACTGCAACGCATCAGCGACGCTTTGGATCAGGTCTTCTTGCTTGATCACTGTCATGGTGGGTTCTCTCTCTGTGCTCTCTCACGGGTGCCCTGGCTCCGTCTTGCGACAAAACGCTCAGCAGTGCAATGCGCCAGACCGATGCTGGCGCGAACGGTGGCCGATTGTACCCGAAGGAACAAGCGGCTCAAATGCGCTAGACAACGCCTTTAGTCACATATCACTTCGTGGCGGCGGGCGCGTGTAACGTGGTGATACGTAACTCGACCTGACGTAATTGCTTACGCAGGCTGTCGATTTCCTGCTGACGACTGGCCAGCGATGTTTTCAGACCGGCGACATTCCGGCTCGCCATTTGTACGGCCTCGCTGTTCTGGGCGATACGCAGCTCGGATTCCGGCAAGGATAGCAGCCCCGCTTCGTTGGCCGAGACTCGCTCAGACAAGGCACTGCTCGCCAGTTGCTGCTGTTCCAGCAGCGTTTGTTGTTCTGTCAGGCTGGTCTCTATCCTTGACTGGAGCGCCTTCAGCGACGCAATGTTTGCAGCAATGGCCTTTTCATTACTGGCAATCAGGCCCTTGTTGCGCTTGTTGGCCACATCCCACAATTTGCGAATTTCGGAATCGTGTTCTTTTAACAACACCTTCAGCGCATCCAGCGACAAACTGGCGTTTTCACCAGTAGCAGATAATCGCTCGTTCAGCAGCTTCAGATTGCTCGACTGCTCCTCGATAATCTGTCGGGCTTCCAGCAGTTCATATTGCTGTGCCTGCAGCATTTTAAAAAGGTAGGCACCACCCCCAAGGGCAGCCAGCGCCAGCAACACAGCGACCATCGCCAAGCCGGAGGAGCCACTGGGTTTACTGTCAGCTTTGGCCGGTGATGTACGGCGCGGTTTGGTTTGCCGCTGACGCATTTCGATATCGTCTTGCGATGGTTTGATATCAGGAATAAGCGGTTCTTTAACGTTGTCCATAAGGATTTCCGCAATTGGAGATCAAAAAATAAATGGCCCGCAGTATACAAACATTAGCGCTGAAATACTGATGGGACTGGAATTTTTCCTCCGCGTTGCCGCCCAGACGGCCAGCTCACCACCACGCCAGCAGCCACGACCACAGCCGGAGCAACAGACCCCAAGCAACAGACCCCAAGCAACAGCACGAAGGACGGCGACAGGCGGTACGACAACATAAACTCACCATCATTCATGGCAACCATGCTCGATAGATATTCACTATCAGTAACACATAGCCCCTCTGCCCGCGCCGGTGTTATCATGCTGCGACTTCGGAAGGCGGGATGGAGCCGTTGAATTATTTTTATAAAGCCCCATCTACCCCTGAATGCAACCACCCAGCCTGATAATGGAGAACGCTCATGGCTTTCGAACTGCCTGCTCTGCCATACGAAAAAACTGCTCTGGAACCTCACATTTCCGCAGAAACCCTCGAGTTCCACCACGGTAAACACCACAACACCTACGTCACCAAACTGAACGGCCTGATTGGTGGTACCGAATTTGAAGGTAAAACCCTGGAAGAGATCATCAAGTCTTCCTCCGGTGGCGTATTCAACAACGCCGCTCAAATCTGGAACCACACCTTCTACTGGAACAGCCTGGCACCTAATGCCGGTGGTGCTCCAACAGGTGCAATTGCAGATGCAATCAACGCTGCCTTTGGTTCTTTCGAAGAGTTTCAAGCCAAGTTCAACGACATGGCTGTCAACAACTTCGGCTCCAGCTGGACCTGGCTGGTGAAAAAAGCAGACGGCACTCTGGACATCGTCAACACTTCCAACGCCGCTACACCAATCACAGAAGAAGGCCTGACGCCTCTGCTGACGGTTGATCTGTGGGAACACGCCTACTACATCGACTATCGCAACGTACGCCCGGATTACCTGAAAGGTTTCTGGGCACTGGTGAACTGGGAATTTGCGAACGCTAACTTCGCTGCCTGATCACCACGCCAATAAAAAAAGGAGCTTCGGCTCCTTTTTTTATGTCAACACGTTACTGACGCAGGCATACCATCAGCGACCAGCCACTACGCTGACGTCCTGTCGTTGTTTGTTTTCTATCACGCTGCCGGAGTTTCCATGCAACTGTTACTTGCCTCTTCATCCCCCTACCGACGCCAACAGCTGGCCCAGCTGGGCCTGCCGTTTGACTGGGCCAGTCCAGATATTGACGAAACCCCATACCCTGATGAAAGCGTTGATGCCTGTGTGCAGCGGCTCTCCGAACAAAAAGCACGGGCACTGGCAGCACAATACCCGCAACACTGGATCATCGGCAGCGACCAGGCCTGTTCTCTCAATGGCGAAGTGGTCAGCAAACCGGGGAATCATGAGCAAGCCCGGCAACAACTGTTGGCCAGTTCAGGCCAGCGTATTTGTTTTTCGACCGGTGTGGCCTTGTGGCGTGCCGGTGAAATCACCAGCGCAGTCGAGCATGTTGAGGTGCAGTTCCGGCCATTGTCTGCGGAAGAGATTGAGGATTATCTGATGCTTGAACAGCCGTACGATTGTGCTGGCAGTTTCAAGGTTGAAGGCTTGGGTATCCATTTGTTTGATGCCTTGCACGGGCGCGATATCAACAGCCTGATCGGACTGCCGTTGATTCGCTTGTGTGACCTGATGCGTGCGGCCGGGCTGAATCCTCTGGGTCTGGCTGCCCATTACCGCAAGACGACTCGTTTGGCATAACAGCAAGCGACATCAACAAACAGCATCAGCGGCAACAAGAATAACGGCAAGCCGTTCCCCGGCACGGGGAACGCTCTATCAACAATTATCGACTAATGGTTGTTTGGCTAACGGTTGTTAAGGACGTCCATCAAACAAACGTTCAAGCGAGGCATCAATATCATCACTACCCAGTTGATCGGATAGCTCAAACTCCCAGATACCATTGTACTTCTCACGGGTCACGTCACGGGATGTCTCGGCACTGTTCACAATGGTCGGACGCAGGAACACCATCAAGTTACTTTTGACATGCTCACTGCTGGATGAACGGAACAGCCAGCCCAGTACCGGAATATCCCCGAGCAGCGGCACCTTGCTGGTGCTTTCGACGATATCATCACGAATCAGTCCCCCCAGTACAATTGTTTCTTCGTTACCGGTCAGAATCATGGTTTTGATCGAACGTTTGTTGGTAATCAAATCAGCGCTGCCCGAAACGGTCGTGGTTGATACCGACTCTGCGGTGGCTTCCACTTCCAGACGAATGGCAGTGCCATCATGAATATGTGGTTTTACCTTCAGCGTCACACCAATATCTTCGCGGGTGATGGTGGTAAAAGGGTTGGAATTACTGCTGGATGATGTCGAGCCGGTAATAAAGGGCACGTTCTGGCCAACAATGATTTCCGCTTCCTGATTGTCCATGGTCATGATGCTCGGCGTCGACAGCAGATTGGTATTGCTGTCGCTTTGCAGCGCCTGCAGAATCAGGCCAAAGTCCAGCAAGCCATTGTCCTCGCTGTAAGCCCCCAGGGTCAGACCACTGCTGACGGCGCTGGTGTAGGTCTCCGACGCAATGCTGGTGGCAATGGTACTGAGCGACGGCCCGGCATTGCTGAAGTTGGTCATCGCGACCGGGTTATCCAAATCGCCGGATATCCATTGCACCCCCATTGCATCACTGACGTCACCAGTGACTTCCACGATTGCAGACTCAATCAGCACCTGGGCACGGCGCACATCCAGCGATGCCACCAGCTCCTGGATTTCTTTCATCAATGATGGCTCTGCACGTACGACCAGCGCGTTCAGCTCTTCATCCGCATGGATACCCACCGTACCTTTCACCTGTTCGGCGTCTTTATCGCTACTGGTGGCTTCGCTCATCAGGTTTTTCAACAAATCAGCCAACTTGGTGGCATCTGCATATTGCAGACGAATCACCTGGGCCGTACCACTGAAATACGACGGCTGGTCGAGCTGTTCAATTAATACCCGAATACGGTCACGGGCGGTTTTTTCACCTTTGATAATCAACCGGTTGCTGCGCTCATCGGCCACAACACGGATGGTGCCTGCGGTGTTATCGCTTTCTCCGTTACCTTGCACCACCTTGGATGGGTCCAGGCTTTGCAACATGGTAACAACATTCCCCACCCAGGCTTCTTTCAGCTGCACCACTTCCAGCTCATCGTTGCCGGATTTATCAAGCCGGTCGATGATCTGCTCGATACGACGAATATTCATGGCATGGTCGGAAATAATCAGCGCATTGGCAGACTTTACCCCGGCGAGATGGCCGTATTTGGCCACCAGCGGACGCAAGATAGGCACCAGATCCAGAGCCGGGGTATTCTTGATCATGATCACCTTGGTGAGCATTTCCTGGCTGTCGTTGGTTGATTGCGTATTCAGGTCACGGCCAACCTGCTTGACCTCGTTTTGCTGCACAATCAGCACCACGTCTCCTGCCGGAACCGCGGCATAACCGTGTACCTGCAGCACGGAAAGAAACAGTTCATACACCCCGGTAGAATCCAGTGCTTCACTGGTCAGGACGTTGACCTTGCCTTTGACACGCGGGTCAACCACAAAGCTTTTGCCGGAAATGTCCGCCACCTGGCTGATAAAAGCACCTATATCGGCTTCTTTCAGATTGATCTGCCAGCTTTCCTGGGCACTGACCGTAAAGCTCAGCGAGACCAGGACAGCCACTACCCAATGTTTAAACACACCCATATCTTTAATTCAGCCTGTGGTTAACGGTAAAACGATCATTGCCGCGTTGTACTTCGATACGCACACTTTCAGTATTCTGCAAGTCAGCCAACAGACTCTGGTCACTGGCCGGATCGCCCAGTGACTGGCCATTAATGGACAACAGCAAATCTCCGGGTCGGAGTTTGAACTGCATCAGGGGAGAGCCGGGTTGTACCCGATACCCCTGACCGCTCCCTTGTGCTGCCAGCCCCATACGACCCAGTGCTTCCAGCGGATCATCCTCCAGCTCGGACGTTGCCAGGTCGACCAGTTCGGTGGCATTACGGACCTTGCTGAAGCGTTCTTTCAACGAGCTGGCGCCGGACCTTGATTTGGCCTCCGGCACCGCCCGCACATCGGACCCCCGACTGGTGTGCTCTTCAAACTTGAGCGTTTCGAGCTTGCCAGCGGTGTCCAGAATGACCTTGTCGGGGTACACCCCGGCCAGGCGGGTGCGGCCCTGTACCGTATCACCCATACGATAAAATTCGCCGGAACGACCGGCAGCCGAGATAATCGCACTGGATAACTCTTCCCGAGAGGACTGATTGATCCCCATCAAGGTTAACTTCAAGCGGGTATCCGGTGCTTCCACCGCTTTTTGTACGACCCGGGGGGCAACTGCCGTTGCCTCGCCAAACAGATGGTAGGCCGCCGTTCCGCGCACCTGCCCATCGTCACTGTCAGTACTTGCCTGAGCCGGCGCTTTCAACACTAACGGCGTCGGGGCGATAACCATCCAGGCCAACTGTGCACTCTGCCAGCTCAATAAAACCGTCAGCACCAGCTTGCCTGTCAGTAATGTCCACTTTTGCCATAACAGCGGCTCTACCACATTCTTTTCCAAATCGACTGCTCCGAATCGGCGCCAAGGTTATAGAATCTTTCGCGACACTTCAAAAATCACGGTGTCTACTTCGGCTTTGTCCGGCCAGGTTTGCCCCAATACATCAATCATCCGGCGTCGTACTGCCACCCCTGCCCAGCCATCGGGCTGTACAAACCCTTGTACCAGCGGCTGGCCTTCAACGGTTGTCACATCCAGCACCGCCTGTTCCTGTGTCATGCCCAGTTGTCCGACCAGCATCGGCACGTCGGCAGAGATACGCTTGCGTTGTACCGGAAATACTGCGCTACCGCCACCAAACACCAGGCGACCATCCAGAGCACTGATTACCCGGGTATCCAGATGGATCACCGCCGACAGGTCGCTGGCTTCGATATTGCCAGACAATTCCACCCGTGACGGTCTCAGCAGCGGCCGTAACAGCTCGGTATCCAGAAAACCATCCAGGCCACGGATATGCAGCGCTTGATCAGCCCCCAGACGAGCCAGACCCTGCAATCGCACGAAAGGTGATGTTAGTGTCAAATCCACTTCGGGTGCCGCCACCAGAAGCGAAGCAGGCGATAAACGCCACTCGGCATCCAACAAACCCAAATCCCGTTGCTCAGCCTGTACTTGCCCGTGCCAGATCGTTCCAGACACAGACCTGACATCAACCGGCAAATTCTTTAGCTCGGGTTCCAACATGCGCCAGACAAAATGTAATGGCGCATTGACGACCAGAAAGATCAAGAAGGCAAACAAACCAAGCAGCAGATACCAGCGAGCTGCCCAAATAGCTGAAAACATGATGATTATTGTGTCCGTATCGCTACAAATTGCATGCCATTCTACTGACAGGACGCCGGAGTCTAAAGCGAAGTTATGACATCCATGTAACAATTACACAATGTGACGGTAACAAACATTCTGCTCCCGTTCGTCTCGTTTCTATAAACCTGCCAACAAACGCCGCCGCATCGCCGCATCGCCAGCAATCAACCGCTCCTTTTGCGTACGGCTCAATTGCTTGGCCCGATACTCAACTTTCAAGGCGACAGACTTGTTTGGCAGTTCCCAACTGAAATCCAGCTGCAAGGGTGCCTTGCCCCGTAACGCCCGCGCCGCCCGCACGCCTCCGGCACTGTGCTCACGGAAACGCCGGATCACATGCGTACTGACGCCACAATACAAGGTATCGTGGCGAGTACGGATAAAATACAGAAACCAGCGCGTGTCGGCAGCACTGGCACCGGCCGCAACATTGGCGTCATACTGTAACTCTGCCATCGATATACTCTCTGCTTTGATCATGACGATGCCGGTGCTATCAGCCCTGCACGTCAAGGAATGCTCCATGACCCGGATACTCGCGCACTCATCTGCCAGCCCCCAAGCCCTTTTTCGTGAGCCAGTCAGCGGCTTTAGCCATCTTGCCGGCGCTCTTCTTTCGCTGGTAGCACTTTATATTCTGTATAGCCGGGCAGCGCAGTATGGCAACCTCTGGCACATTGTATCTTTCAGTCTTTTTGGCATCACCATGCTGCTGATGTTTGCCAGCAGTGCCCTGTACCACCTGGTACAAGGCTCCGGGCAAACAATCACCCGGCTCAAGCGGCTGGATCATATCGCGATTTTTTTACTGATCGCCGGAACCTACACCCCGTTTTGCCTGATTCCACTCCATGGCCCGATGGGCTGGTGGTTGTTTGCAATCGTATGGACGCTGGCGGGATTTGGCGTGGTACTGAAACTGGTCTGGATTACCGCACCACGCTGGCTATCAACTCTGGTGTATGTTGCCATGGGCTGGCTGGTGGTTGTCGCAGCGCAGCCCGCCATGGAACGTATCCCGGTTGACGCCCTGTTATGGCTGGCCGCTGGCGGCGGCTTCTACACCGTTGGTGCAATGATTTACGCTTTCAAGTGGCCCAACCCGTGGCCAGATCATCTGGGGTTCCATGAAATCTGGCATTTATTTGTACTGGCCGGCGTATTCTGTCATTTTTGGGCGATTGCCTTTGGCCTCGCGGATTTACCCGTTCCTCCATCGTCGCCTGCATGAGAAAGCGACCATGACCAATGCGAACAGCAACTCTGCCATCACCACGGGCTGACCCATTCTCAACCAACAGAACGCCATGACTGATTCCGAAACCGAACTGGAAATTTCCAGCCGCCTCTCCATTCCACTGTATCAGATTGACCTGCAAGCCATCCGTGCCCAGGGTGCCGGTGGCCAGAACGTCAACAAGGTATCCAGTGCCATCCATTTGCGCTTTGATATCGGTGCATCGTCCCTGCCTGGTTATATCAAGGAACGCCTTGCCAACATCTCGGACAGCCGGATCAGCAAGGACGGCATCATAGTGATCAAGGCCCAGCAACACCGCACCCAGGAAAAAAACCGCCAGGATGCACTGGATCGTCTGGCAGAGCTGATCCGCAAAGCCACGGTGGTCTTGCCACCCCGGGTTGCTACTCGCCCGACGCGTTCATCACAGCGTAAACGGGTCGACCAGAAAACCCGCCGCGGCCAGATCAAGAACATGAGAGGCAAGGTGAACAAATACGATGGCTAACCAATGAGCCAACGATAAAAACGTTGCATCCTTGCCAGAATCCACCGCGTCAAACAACCCGAATTCCCTCTCGGCCCCATTGCTAGCTGCTCATGCCCCCGGATGCCGCTGGCACGATCCAGCAAGCCGCCGGTCTTCATTCAACAACAGACGGCCACCCTGGTGGTATGGCCTGAACACTGGCAGGTGTTCTAGTGGGGGCTGGTTTGGTAATCTTAGCGGCTCGATTTCCAGCTATCGCTGGCACAGCCTCTAAACCCCTTATTGTCCTCGGTGCGTATGCAAGCCACAGCAAAAAAAGACTCAAAACCCGCTCAAACCCCGATGATGACGCAATATTTGCGAATCAAATCCGAGTTCCCGGACACCATGCTGTTTTATCGCATGGGAGACTTCTACGAACTGTTTTTTGATGACGCAAAAAAAGCAGCGCAACTGCTGGATATCACCCTCACCGCCCGTGGCCAGAGCGGCGGCAAGCCGATACCGATGGCCGGGGTGCCTTACCATGCCGCCGATAACTACATCGCCCGACTGGTCAAACAAGGTGTCTCGATTGCCATTGCTGAACAGATTGGCGATCCGGCCGCCAGCAAGGGCCCGGTAGAACGCAAAGTTGTGCGGGTAATCACTCCTGGCACCCTCACCGACGAAGCCTATCTCGATGAGCGCAGTGACAACCTGATCGTCGCCGTCTGTGCCCAGCACACAACCTATGGTCTCTCGGTACTGGAAATCTCCAGCGGACGTTTTTCGGTACTGGAAGTCACCACCGAGGCTGAGCTACTGGCCGAAATCGAACGCCTGCGCCCGGCCGAACTGCTCTATGCCGAAGACCAGCAGCTACCCGCAGAACTGCCAGCACGCGCTGGCGCACGGAGCCAGTCGCCCTGGCATTTTGATGCCGACAGCGCCTTTCGCTTGTTAACCCAGCAATTAAAAACCAGGGATTTACGGGGCTTTGGCTGTGAAGACATGACCCTGGCGGTACGTGCCGCCGGTGCGCTGCTGAATTACGCCCGGGAAACCCAGCGTAATGACCTGCCCCACGTCCGCTCATTGCAGGTTGAACTGTGTGACGATGCCATTGTGATTGATCCGGCCAGTCGCCGAAACCTTGAAATCGACATCAACCAGCAAGGCGGCAACAGCCATACCCTGGCCTGGGTAATGGATAAAACCGCCACCGCCATGGGCAGTCGCTTGCTGAAACGCTGGCTCAACCGGCCAATCCGCAACCTCACGCTACTGGAGCAGCGCCAGACACTCATCAAACAGTTGTTAGAGACCGGCAGCTGGCAAGACCAGCAACCCTTGTTACGCCAGATTGGTGATATTGAACGGATTCTGTCCCGCGTTGCTCTGGGGTCGGCCCGCCCTCGCGATCTCGCTCGCCTGCGTGATGCCCTGACCGTCTTGCCAGCCGTTCGCAGTTTGCTTGAGCCCGTCGACAGCCTGCTGGCCCAACAACTGTGGAGCGAGATTCAGGAGTTCCCACAGTGGGTTGAACGCCTGCAAGCCGCCATTATCGACAACCCGCCGGTCGTTATTCGAGACGGCGGGGTGATTGCTCCGGGTTATGATGACGAGCTGGATGAGTTACGCGGCCTGAGTGAAAACGCCGGTGATTTTCTGCTGCAACTGGAAACCCGCGAACGGGAACGCACCGGCATCAGCACCTTGAAAGTCGGTTACAACCGGGTGCACGGCTATTACATCGAGATCAGCAAAGCCCAATCCGCCGATGCACCAACTGAATATATTCGCCGCCAGACACTCAAAAACGCCGAGCGCTTTATTACCCCGGAATTAAAAACCTTTGAAGACAAGGCATTAAGCGCCAAAAGTCGTTCCCTGAGTCGGGAAAAACACCTCTATGATCAGCTGGTCATCGACCTGGGTCTGGCACTGCCGGGGTTACAAACCTGTGCCGCGGCACTGTCGCAGCTGGATGTGCTGGTCAACCTCAGTGAACGGGCCGACACCCTGCAGCTGACCTGCCCGACCTTGACCAGTGACGCGGTGATTGATATTCGCCAGGGTCGCCATCCGGTGGTCGAAGCCCTTCTCGACGATCCGTTTGTGGCCAACAACACCCACCTGGATAACCGCCGCAAGATGCAGATTATCACTGGCCCCAATATGGGCGGTAAATCGACCTATATGCGTCAGGTGGCCTTGATTGTCTTGCTCGCCCATATCGGCAGCTATGTCCCCGCCGAACACTGTACCCTGACCACGGTTGACCGTATTTTTACCCGCATGGGTTCGGCCGATGATGTTGCCGGTGGTCGCTCGACCTTCATGGTAGAGATGACCGAAACCGCCAATATTCTCCACAACGCCACCGCCAACAGCCTGGTATTGATGGATGAAGTCGGACGCGGCACCAGCACCTTTGATGGCCTCTCGCTGGCCTGGGCCAGTGCTGCCTATCTGGCCGAAAAAACCGCCGCCTATACTCTGTTTGCTACCCATTATTTTGAAATGACGGCACTGCCGGAGTCTCACCCCCAGGTGGCGAACGTACACCTCAAGGCAACAGAACACGAAGACCGGATTATCTTCCTCCACTCGGTAGAAGACGGCCCGGCCAGTCAAAGTTACGGCTTGCAGGTCGCACAACTGGCCGGCGTGCCCGCTGTAGTGATCAACAATGCACGGCAGCAATTGCAGAAACTGGAACAAGGCAGCTTGCCCCCAACCAGCAGCCCGGCATCGGTGACACCCGGTATTGCCGAGCCACCTCTCCAATCGGATATGTTCGCCAGTGTCCCTTCCGCAGCCGAAACCCGCCTGGCAGAACTGGACCCAGACAACCTGACGCCCCGTGCCGCCCTGGAGTTACTGTATGAACTCAAGCGGCTGGTCTGAGCAGAGCTGACAGACAGGTCGAAAAACAGAGTGTTGCCACCACCACGCAAGCCAACAACCACACCAACCCCTTGTTTGGCTTGCGACCTGACAGACGGATACCTAGAATGAACGCTTATTCCAAGCCTGAGCAAAGAACTCAGGTATCCAACCGATTAGCCTGCGCCAACTCACTGTCTCTGGCGCACCATGAGGAGATATTCCATGCCTTTTGTTGTCACCGACAACTGCATCAAATGCAAATACACCGACTGTGTTGAAGTCTGCCCGGTCGATTGCTTTTACGAAGGCCCTAACTTTCTGGTGATTCACCCGGATGAATGTATTGATTGCGCATTATGCGAACCAGAATGCCCCGCAGAAGCAATTTATTCCGAAGACGAAATCCCGACAGGTCAGGAACAGTTTATTGAATTGAATGCCGAGCTGGCAGAAATATGGCCGAACATCGCCGAGCGCAAAGAGCCGCTGAAAGATGCCGAAGAGTGGGATGGTAAAGAAAACAAAATTGCCATGCTGGAGCGCTAGGGCGCAAGAATCCAGCGGATTATTCGGCCGTATGTCCAGCGGCCACTGCATTCAGTCTGGCCATTGCCAGGCTGAATGGCTTGAACTGCCCCTGTCATTCGCTCACCGCAGGCGGTACGACGAACGAGTGTCAGGGGCGGCGTGTCAGGCTTCGCCGAACAGGGTCTCGGCATTCAATCCCTGACCTTCCATGATATCGCGCAGGCGTTTTAACCCTTCAACCTGAATCTGGCGTACTCGTTCACGGGTCAGATCGATCTCATGACCAACCTTTTCCAGCGTGCTGATATCATGACCTCGCAGCCCGAAACGACGGGATAACACTTCCCGTTGTTTTTCTGGCAGCTCATCAATCCAGTGTTCCAGATTGTTCTGGATATCGTTTTTCTGCAGCTCTTCACCAGGATCAGCACTGCGCTCATCGGCAATGGTATCCAGCAAGGACTTGTCGGGTGAACCAGCCAATGGCGTATCCACCGAAGTAACCCGCTCATTCAGCTTCAGCATCCGTTTTACATCGGCTACCGGCTTGTCCATCAGCAAGGCGATCTCTTCAGCGCTTGGCTCATGATCCAGCTTTTGGGTCAGTTCACGGGCGGCGCGCAAATACACATTCAGCTCTTTCACCACATGAATTGGCAAGCGAATCGTCCGCGTCTGGTTCATGATGGCACGCTCAATGGTCTGACGAATCCACCAGGTAGCGTAGGTTGAAAAACGGAAACCACGCTCAGGATCGAACTTTTCGACCGCCCGGATCAGCCCCAGATTGCCTTCTTCAATCAGATCCAGCAAAGCCAGTCCCCGGTTGAGATAACGGCGAGAGATTTTTACCACCAGACGCAAATTGCTTTCAATCATGCGACGGCGTCCCATCTCGTCACCCTTGATCGCCAGGCGAGCGTAATGCACTTCTTCTTCTGCAGATAACAGCGGAGAGAAGCCAATTTCATTCAGATACAACTGGGTTGCATCCATTGACTTGTAAGTGCTGTCGTCGGTAATTCGTTTTCCGTCCTGGTGACTGTCCGAACCTTCTCGTTCGTCACGCTGCTGTTGTACCGCCATAATCCTTCCCGCCTGTTTAATTCTTTTATTGTACAAAGAGTTAAACATGATCCATGCCAGAACGACTGTTCATAGAATAATTGATGCGGTTAGCGCGCTGGCAAGTACAGCAAGGGATCCACCGGCTTACCGTTTTTACGGACTTCAAAATGCAGTTTCACGCTGTCTGTGCCGGTAGAGCCAACCTCAGCAATCACCTCCCCGGCCTTGACCTGATCTTTTTCCTTAACCAGTATGCGGCTGGCGTGGGCATAGGCGCTGAGATAGGTTTCATCGTGCTTGATAATCACCAGGTTGCCGTACCCCCGCAGTCCCTGACCGGCATACACCACGGTGCCTCCAGCGGCGGCAGACACCGATTCTCCCTGCACTCCTGCCAGATCAATCCCCTTATTGACGGGTTTTGAGGTCGAAAATTGAGCCAGTATCTTGCCAGGCACAGGCCAGCGCCACGCAGCACTGCTAACCGGTTCGGTGGTTACCGGTGTGACGACAATCGGTACCGGAGCAGTGGCAACAGGAGTGGTAGCAACAGGGCCGGAGACCACCGGTGTTGAGGGTGTTGAAACAACAGGTGTCGACGTAACAGTGGTTGAAACAGCCGCTGGCGGAGCCGTCGGTGCAGAAATAACGGGGGCTGGTGCTGCAGGTGCCGGTTTACTGACGCTGGTAGAAGCAGACGGTGGATTACTCACGGCAACGGTCGATGACTTCGCTCGAACGTCAATTTTCTGACCCGGAAATATCGTATAGGGACTGGAAATACCATTGGCTCTGGCCAGACCTTGATAATCCAGACCGTAACGCCAGGCAATGGAGTAGAGCGTGTCGCCTTTTCTAACGACATGATAGCCTGACGAATTATTGACGCTCCCGGTCGGCTGATAGATCGAGCCTTCAGAGCCGCCGAATTTTTCTTCGGTGGAAATAAAGCCGCTGCCTGAAGAGCAGCCAGCCAGTGTGCCAATAATCACGGCGACAATAATCACAGTCAGGCGTTTCATGGTGTTTCCTGATTGGTTGGTTCTTGACACCTTGGAGTGACAGATTTTCATTAGCAGGCGCACGTTGAACCAGTCTAACGACACAATGTAATAATAGACCCTTAACCCCTGACGGCCGGTTCCGGCCATCAGCAAAGATGAGTCAGTCGGCATCACCTTGACGTTTGGCGACCCATTCAAGCAACAGCACCGTCGCCAGCCCGGCCACCATCAACAACAGCGCCAGCAGTAAATCGGTACCGATATCTGGCAGAATATTCTGCTGATACACCGGCACTGTCTCTCCTTTGCTGTTCAGGCGGGTGGTCAGCGTTTCTTTCCAAGGCCAGACCTTGACCAACGAGCCGATCATAAATCCCGTCAAAATCGCAAAGGTTGCCTCTCGCCAACCGGCCAGCAACCAGCTGAGAAAGCGGGAAAAACTCAACAGTCCGATCACGGCTCCAGCACCAAACAGAGCCATAATGCCCAGATCAAAACTTTTTAATGCCCCCAGAATCGGTTCGTACAACCCCATCAACAATAAAATAAAGCTGCCGGATATACCCGGCAAAATCATGGCACAGATAGCGATACTCCCCGCCAGAAAAACCACCAGCGGTGTGGCTTCAATCGAGGTTGGAGCGGCCATGCTGATCCAGCCTGCCACCACGGCTCCTGCCGCCAGTAATAACAGAGTGGGCGCATTCCATTGACGAATCTCACGGCCAACATGCACCACCGACGCGATAATCAAACCAAAAAAGAAAGCCCACAGCCAGACCGGGTAATGCACCAGCAAATAATGAATGCCTTTGGCCAGGCTCAGAAGTGCAGTCAGCACCCCGGCTCCCAGAATAACCAGAAAGGTGCCATTGATATGCAGCCAGGCGGCTTTCGGGCCTTGCTTGAACAACAACCTCACCGCCTCGGCATCGACCTTGCGGATAGAACCCAGCAACTGATCATAAATACCGGTGACAAATGCGATCGTACCGCCAGAGACGCCAGGAACCACATCGGCCGATCCCATCGCGATACCTTTCAGAAACAGCCAGAAGTGGTGCATGTAAAATCCTTGTTAACAAAGGGAAAACTAACGCTGAATCCCGGACAGAAAAGGGACAAACAGCACATCTTCCAGAATCTCAGTGACAAAGGTGTCACCATCACGGGTAATCAGAGTCAGTTTTTGCTGCTCACCCCCTACTGGAATCACCATCCGGCCGCCATCGACCAGTTGTTCCTGTAGCGCACTGGGCACCTGTTCCGGGGCCGCGGCAACGATAATACCGTCAAACGGGCCTTTTTCTGGCAGTCCCCAACTTCCATCCGATAATGAGCAATGGATATTACGGTATTCCAGTTCAGAAAGACGGTTTCTGGCACGAGAAAACAGTGGTTCTATGCGCTCAACACTGAAGAGACGATCCACCAGCGGTGACAAGACCGCCGCCTGATAACCACAGCCGGTTCCAACTTCCAGTACCCGCCCAAGACGTTGCTGATTACCCAGCAGGATTTCCGTCATCCGGGCCACGGTATAGGGCTGACTGATGGTCTGACCATAACCAATAGGCAAGGCAGTGTCTTCATAGGCCCGATGTGCCAGGGCTTCATCGATAAATACATGCCGTGGCGTTGACGCTATCACGCTGAGCACCTGCTCATTACTTACACCCGCTTCCCGTAAGCGCTGCACCAGCCGATTCCGGGTGCGCTGGGATGTCATTCCTATTCCACTCAGTTGTTGCGTATCCAACCACCTATCTCCATTAACCAAGCACTGATTGCATATGCTCCAGCACCGCATGCCGAGTCATGTCCATTTGAATCGGGGTAATCGAAACATACCCCGCTTCTATTGCAAAAAAATCGGTTTCCGGCCCGGCATCCGCGACAGCACCAGCAGCAGAAATCCAGTAACACTCTTTACCCCGCGGATTGGTCGCCAACACCGGATTATCCGAACGGTAGCGATGACCCAACCGGGTTATCCGATGACCTTTCAGTTCAGCGTATGGTCGATCCGGCACATTGATATTGATCACCGAGTGCGGAGGCAGCTGCAGCTGTTCCAGTTGGGGGAACAATGCCACCAGAACACGGGCAGCAGTATCAAAATGCTGTTTGCCCACCAGGGAAATCGCAATCGGTGTCTTATCCAGAAAACGACCTTCCATCGCCGCTGCCACGGTGCCGGAATACAATACGTCATCACCCAGGTTGGCCCCGGCATTGATGCCTGAAACCACCCGTTCACACTGATCGCGAAACAGGGCGTTGGTGCCCAGATGCACACAATCCGTCGGTGTACCGTTAACGCAATAAAAGCCGTTTTCAAGTAATACCGGGTGTAACGGGCCATCCAGTGTCAGGGAATTACTGGCACCGCTGCGATCACGATCCGGGGCAATCACCGATAACTCATGGCCGGCCTGTTGCAGATATTCCGCCAGAGTCCGCAACCCCGGTGCATGGGCACCATCGTCGTTGGAAAGCATCAACCGGCTCATGGGATTTCTCCTGCTGCTGTGGTGTCGATAACAGCCGCCGCCATGCGGTCCGGCTCACGGACTGTCAGTACTTCTTGTAATAGTGACGTCGCATAATACCCGGCTCCCAGCGAAAAACAGACTCGCAATTGCAATGTCTCGTCATCACATTGCTGCCATTGCCAACTCATGCGCTCCGGTTTCACCACCAGCGCTCGCCGCTCCTGGCTCAAGCCGCTGTGTTCCAGAGCATCCAGTACGTCGCTATAGGGGGCCAGGACTTTTGCTTCAAACGCCAGCGCCTCCTCCGTGGCCAGCGAACGGCCCCGCCCCCACATAGGTGCGGTCGTCTCACCGGCTGGAGTCAGGGGTTCGCCCAACATGGGCGTTGTCCAGTCACCGGCAACGATTCGTGCTGCCACCACCTGATTAAACATCCAGGATCGAACAGCCGATAGATAAAGGCCTTTTTTATTGGCATTCCGTACCCGGATTTCACGGCGCAACATGGCCACCCCCTGAGGCACATTCGCACCGCCATGACCAAAACGCTGGGCACCAAAATAGTTGGGGTAGCCCCGGTCACGAATAGCGGTCAGGTTGGCGTCAATCGCTGCCTGGGAGCCTTCGACCTCACGGAGCAATAATTCAAAACGGTTGCCCAGCAAATCACCCCGGCGTATTTTTTTCGAGTGGCGCTGCTGCTGCATCACACGGAATTCATCGTGCTGCAGGGCCAGAAAGTCCGGCGTCTCTCCCTTGGGAAAATACACACTGAACCACTGGCGGGTGATCGCATAACGGTCCTTGAGGCCGGCAAAACCGACATCCATATCGCGTACACCTGCGTAACGCGCCAGCTCCGACGCCACCCATGCGGTATTGGCTCCACGCTTTTCGACCCACAGCCAGATATGTTCACCTTCTCCCTGAGGCAAGGCCAGCGGCAGCTCATCAACGATAAAGTCCTCCGGCACCTGCTTGAGTATGCCGTGGGCAGCGGTGTCCGGTAAGGATGCAGGCCAACCAATGGGCCAGTGATGGTTCGCCGTGGTGACGTCAGGTTCTGCTGATGAAGCAGAAGCAGGAGCAGCAGTGCTATCGATGGAATCAGTCAAAGAATCAGTTACTCAGTTATCAGTTCTGGTAGCCACCGGGGCCAAACCAAAGAAGTTAAAAAAGACGGTCGATTATATACTTGCCAACAGCCATAGCCGGAGATTATCCGGGCAGCGCAAGAATCAGTGCCACAGCATGCACCGCAATGCCTTCCTTGCGGCCCACATACCCCAGCTTCTCGGTGGTTGTGGCTTTGACGTTGACATCATCCAGCCGCACATTCAGGTCTGCGGCAATCAATTGACGCATCCGGGCAATATGAGGCGCCATTTTCGGGGCCTGGGCAATAATCGTAATATCCACATTGCCAATCCCATAACCTCGGTCAGCCAACAGACTCACCACGTGTTGCAACAGCAAACGGCTGTCGGCACCGGCCCACTGTGCATCGGTATCCGGAAAATGCTGGCCAATATCCCCCAGGGCAGCAGCGCCCAGCAGTGCATCGGCTAACGCATGTAAGGCTACATCCCCATCCGAGTGCGCCTTGAGGCCCTGATGATAAGGAATCGTAACGCCTCCCAGGGTAATACAGTCACCGTCCTCAAACGCATGAACATCAAAACCGTGGCCAATTCTCACAACGCACCTCGTTTATTGATTGCCTGGTCAGACTCTGAGGTCTGCTGTAAATAAAAAGCCACCAATGCCAGATCGGCAGGACGAGTGACCTTGATGTTATCTGCCCGGCCTTCGACCAGCCTGGGCGCATACCCCAAGTGTTCAACGGCAGAGGCTTCATCGGTCACCGCCAGACCTTCAGCCCGGCAGTACTCCAGTGCCTGGATCAATAACCCCAGCGGAAACACCTGTGGTGTCAGCGCATGCCAGAGCTGTTCCCGCTCCACCGTGGCGACAATATCGGCCTGCCCCTGGGCGTTGATCCGGCCACGCTTCATGGTATCGCGGGTCGGGCTGGCCAGAATGGCACCGGGAAAACATAACGCTTCCAGCAAGGCGTCCAGATCACTGTGCTGCAGGCATGGACGGGCCACGTCATGCACCATCACCCAGTCATCTTCTGCTGCCAGTGTCTGCAAGGCGCGCAAGCCGTTTAATACCGAGTCACACCGCTCCGCTCCACCACAGGCACGCAGAATCCGCGCATCATCAGCAAATTCACTATCAGACCAGTAAGGATCGTATTCAGACAGCACCAGCACCAGGCGTGTTATGCCCGGATAGGTCAGCAAGGTATCAAGGGTATAGTCCATCAGCAGGCGCTGATTCAGACGTAAATATTGTTTCGGGCGATCGGCCTGCATACGGCGGCCAACCCCTGCGGCAACAACTAATGGCCAGATCGTCATGGTTGTGGCTCAACAAACAGGATCAGGGTTTCGCCATCTTGTACCAGACCAAGATCTTCACGGGCCTTTTCTTCGAGAATGGCACTGCCATGGCGTAAATCGTCGACTTCCAGTGTTAACTGATCGTTACGGCCTTCCAGTACATCGATATCTTCGGCGATACGGTCAATCAGATGAGCCAGCGTCCGGCTGGCCAATATACCACTGTCATCCCACCAAATGCGGTACTGGAGCACCAGTACCAACAGGGTACCGGTGAATAACATGACTCGCTGGGTCGTAGTGCTCATGGTATTTCCGGAAGTCAGGCGAACAAAAACCGGGCAATCGCCCGGCTTTGTTATTTGATCAGGTGTCGATTACTGACCCTTGATCTCTTTCAGGCCATTATAAGGGGCCTTGGCACCCAGCTGCTCTTCGATTCGCAACAGGCGGTTGTACTTGGATACACGGTCAGAGCGACACAGCGAACCGGTCTTGATCTGGCCAGCACAGGTACCCACGGCCAGATCGGCAATGGTGGTATCTTCCGTTTCACCAGAGCGATGCGAGATCACTGCAGTGTAACCGGCGTCCTTGGCCATTTTAATGGCTTCCAGTGTTTCGGTCAGAGAACCGATCTGGTTGAACTTGATCAGGATGGAGTTGGCAATGTGCTTGTCAATACCTTCTTGCAGAATCTTGGTATTGGTAACAAACAGGTCGTCGCCAACCAGTTGCACCTTGGCACCAAGTTTTTCAGTCTGGTATTTCCAGCCATCCCAGTCGGACTCATCCTGGCCGTCTTCAATAGAGACAATCGGATACTGTTCGCACAGGTCGTACAGGTAATCCGAGAACGCCTCTGCAGTGAAGACTTTACCTTCGCCTTTCAGATCGTACTTGCCATCTTTGTAGAACTCAGAAGAAGCACAGTCGAGTGCCAGAGTGATGTCTTTACCCAGTTCGTAACCGGCTCCGGCAACCGCTTCCTGAATGGCGGCCAAGGCATCGGCGTTGGAGGCCAGATCCGGAGCAAAACCACCTTCGTCACCAACAGAAGTGCTCAGGCCTTTGTTGCCCAGCACTTTTTTCAGGCTGTGGAAGATTTCAGCACCGGCACGTAACGCTTCAGCAAAGCTTGCAGCGCCAACAGGCTGAACCATGAATTCCTGAATATCGACGTTGTTGTCGGCGTGCTCACCACCATTGATGATGTTCATCATGGGTACTGGCATGGAGTACTGGCCAGCGGTACCGTTCAGATCAGCAATGTGTTCGTACAGTTCAACACCCTTGGACACAGCCGCCGCTTTGGCAGCTGCCAGAGACACGGCCAGAATGGCGTTAGCACCCAATTTGGCTTTGTTGTCGGTACCGTCCAGCTCGAGCATTTTTTCATCCAGGGCACGTTGCCCGGTTGCGTCCATGCCAATCAGAGCGGGCTTGATAATGTCATTGACGTTAGCAACGGCCGTCAGTACGCCTTTGCCCAGGTAACGGCTTTTATCACCATCACGCAGTTCAAGTGCTTCACGAGTTCCTGTTGATGCGCCAGAAGGAGCACAAGCGGTACCAAAAAAACCGCCTTCGAGGGTAACATCCGCTTCAATAGTCGGGTTACCGCGGGAATCCAGCACTTCGCGTGCCTTGATGTCTACGATCTTAGCCATAAGGTTTCTCCATGAGTAAATGGCAAATTGGATGCCCTGACCCGGCTCATATGTGCCGGGCAGGATTGCCGGTCGTTATATTTTTTCTTTGTGGATCAATGCTGCATTGATAAAGGCCGAAAACAGGCCATGGCCATCACGGGGAGTGGACGTAAATTCCGGGTGGAACTGACAACCCACAAACCAGGGATGATCAGCCACTTCGATTACTTCTACCAGCTCACCATCAACCGAGCGGCCGGAAATCCGCAAACCCGCGGCTTCCAGTTCCGGCACCAGGGATGAGTTCACCTCATAACGGTGACGGTGACGTTCCAGCACTACATCCTGACCGTAGGCCGCCGAGGTAGTGGACTCAGGCAGCAGAACACATTCCTGCCCGCCCAGTCGCATCGTGCCACCCAGATCGGAGGCTTCGCTACGCACTTCGGTTGTACCTTCAGCGGTCGTCCATTCAGTGATCAAACCCACCACCGGATGCGTCGTCTCTGTGCTGAATTCTGATGAGTGGGCGTCTTCCCAACCCACAACATGACGAGCAAATTCAATTACCGCCACCTGCATGCCCAGACAGATACCCAGATACGGTACCTTGTTCTCACGAGCATACTGAACCGTACGGATCTTGCCTTCGACACCGCGATTACCGAAACCGCCAGGCACCAGAATGGCATCGACATCCGACAGGATTTCCACCCCTTTACGTTCCACATCTTCGGCATCGATATAACGGATATGGACTTTGGCGCGATGATGGATACCGGCATGATCAATCGCCTCAATCAGCGATTTGTAGGCATCCAGCAGATCCATGTACTTACCGACCATGGCAATGGTGACTTCTTTTTCCGGGTTCAGCTTGGCATCGGCCACCGCATCCCACTCGGACAAATCAGCGTCTTTACATGACAGGTCGAATTTCTCAACGATCAGATCATCCAGCCCGGCTTCGTGCAGGTGTCGTGGAATCTTGTAGATGGTGTCGGCATCTTCCAAAGGAATCACCGCCCGCTCTTCAACGTTGGTAAACAGCGCAATCTTGCGCAGAGCAGAGGCTTCGATCTTGTGATCGGAACGGCAAATCAGCACATCCGGCTGCAAGCCAATGGTGCGCATTTCCTTTACCGAGTGTTGGGTCGGCTTGGTCTTGGTTTCACCGGCAGTGGCGATATAAGGCACCAGCGTCAGATGAATGGACAGCGCCCGGCGCGAGCCCATTTCAACCTTCATCTGCCGCACCGCTTCCAGGAACGGCTGCGATTCGATATCGCCCACCGTGCCACCGATTTCAACCAGCGCAATATCCGCACCTTCAGCGCCTTCCAGAACCCGGCGCTTGATTTCATCGGTAATGTGCGGGATCACCTGCACGGTTCCGCCCAGGTAATCGCCACGGCGTTCCTTCGCCAATACATCGGTATAAATACGGCCAGTGGTAAAATTGTTCCGGCGCGACATCGTCGTGCGAATAAAACGTTCGTAATGGCCAAGGTCGAGGTCGGTCTCAGCACCGTCCTCGGTTACAAACACCTCTCCGTGTTGGAAAGGGCTCATAGTGCCAGGATCGACGTTGATATAAGGGTCCAGCTTGAGCATAGTGACCTTAAGGCCACGGGCTTCCAGAATGGCAGCCAAAGATGCAGAAGCGATGCCTTTCCCCAACGAAGAAACAACACCACCTGTGACAAAGATAAATCGTGTCATAGAAGGTCCGCGAAATAGAGGTGATAAATCAAAACGGAAGGTGCAGAACCTTCACTTGAGATGGGAGGGCAGGTTAACAGATTCGGCAATTCGGGTAAATTTGTTTAGGCTCGTTCCTGGCAGTTAAGTCACGGTAATTTCCTGAACAACCCTGGAGTTGGCCGTTTTTACCCCGTTTAACCGCCCCTCCCGGCCTCCCCCTTTTCAGGAGGAAGAAATTTATTACTCCCTCCCCTTGCCAAGGGGAGGGCTGAGGGGGATCAGGCAATCCCGTGCCGCAGCGACCACGGCTTCTCTTAATCCACGCATCACCGGGCTTTCGGTTTGCCAGTAGTGCCAGTACAACACCACATCCAGATAGTAGCCGGGCACCACGTCCACCAGCGTGCCGTCTTCAAGATATCGGGCTACTTGCAGTTGCGGCATCATGCCGTAGCCAAGGCCTTCCAGCGCCATACGCACAAAGCCTTCGGAGGTCGGTGAAATATGGTAACGCTGCGGCTCCGGTTGTTGCGGGCACAGCGCCTGCAAAAACCGGTGTTGCAGACGGTCGTCCTGGTTGAAGATCAGACAAGGCAATTGTGCCAGTGGCGGCTGCGGCATTAACAGCGGCTGCCCGGCCCCATGCCGCGCTACAAAGTCGGGGCTGGCAAAGGCGCGGTAACGGAGGATGCCAAGTGACTGTAATAACCCGCCATTCACCGGGGTATCGGCGGCGCAGATACAGGCCATGACTTCGCCATTTTTCATCCGTCGCAAGCCAACATCCTGATCGTCGACCAGCAGTTCAAAATCCATGCTGTGACTGTCTGGTGCGGCAGCCAGCGCCGGAACCAACCAGGTATCCAGCGAGTCGGCATTAACCGCCAGCCGAATCCGCACCGCCTGGCCTTGGTCGCCTTCGTCCAATAACAGGCCTTGTTCCAGCTGCTGCACCTGTTGCCGATGGTTGGCGAGGCGCTGTCCCAGTTCGGTAGGTTTGGGTGGTGTGGTGCGCAGCAAGACTGGCTGGCCGAGTTTGAATTCCAGCTGGCGAATACGTTGGCTGACCGCCGATTGGCTGATGTTCAACCGTTGTGCTGCGCGTTCAAAGCCGCGGGTTTCGATCACTGCGACCAGCGCTTCCAGCGCACGATAGTCAATCATAAGCTTCTCTAATATCTCATTAGATTTATGATTTGGACTTATATCAGTTCTCTCCTTACTCTGCCACGCATCTGCTCGCCCAATGCCGTCAGCGGTACAGCGATGGCGAAGCGAATTTCTCTGTGTGGCGTTTTTTGAGTACTGGAGCACCCTGCCTGTGTCTGATCTGTTATTGAGCCTGCAACCGGCCATCACCGGTTTTGCCATTACCACTGGGTTGATTGTGGCCATCGGCGCACAGAATGCCTGGGTGTTACAAAAAAGCCTGCGTGGCGAAAATCCCTGGACGATTGCCAGTGTGTGTACCCTGCTGGATGCCTTGCTGGTGTCTGTGGGGGTGTTTGGGCTGGATTATATCCAGTCACTGCTCCCCTCTCTGGTGCCGGTGCTCACCTGGCTGGGAATTGCCCTGCTGCTGTGGTTGGCGTTGCAGGCCTTTGGCCGGGCGCTGCAAGGCGGCAATAGCCTGGTCGCGGCGGCGGCATCAGAGCCGGTCAGCCCGTGGCGCAGTGCCGGTCAGGTGATGGCGCTGTCGTTGATCAATCCCCATGTTTACCTCGATACCGTGGTACTGATTGGCAGTGTCGGGGCACAGCAGAGTCATCCGGGGCTGTTTGTGGTGGGGGCTGCTTGCGGCTCGGCCAGCTGGTTTATCTTGCTGGTTGCCGGTGCCAAAAAGCTGCGGCCTCACTTGAGCTCTCCTTATCACTGGCAGGTGCTGGATGTGATTACCGGGGTGATTTTGCTACTGGTCGCCCTGACTCTGCTGCCCTGACCCGAACAGCCGTTAGCCAACCAGTAGTTGATGAGCAAGCAAAATCAGTAACAGCAATTCCAGCGCGGCGGCACTTTGCCAAAAAAGCACCGGATTACGCGCCATCAGCGGCGGCCGTGTCTTGTTTAAAAAATTCTGGTTGGGGGTACGCAAGTCGTGCACAAATTCAAAGATATCCTCATAGCGTTTGTATGGATCGATGCATGTCGCTTTCTGGATGGCGTCGTCTACCCAGGCCGGGACTTCCGTATGTTCATCGACCAGTATGCTGCGATAGCGTAGCCGTTTTTGAGCCGCAACCGACTGGCAACGCGCCACTTCGACCCCGTAGGGAAATTGGCCAGTGAGCATATGATAGGCAAGCACGCCGAGAGAAAACTGGTCTGATTGCAGCTGCCCCCGTTGCCCCAAAAAGTATTCCGGGGCCATATACAGTGCGGTGCCGGGAAATTCATTGCTGTTATCCAATCCGATTTCTGCCAGCCCCCGGACAATGGTGGAGCCGAAGTCGATAATCATCAGCCGCCCTTCGGCATCGATCATCACATTGTCGGGCTTGATGTCCTGGTGCAGCATATCCAGCCGATGAAACGCCCGTAAGCCACGGGCAATCTGATCAATAATATGGCGGACTTGTTCCAGGGTTGGCCTGGGGTTGTCTTGCAGCCACTGCGTCAGGGTCTGGCCTTCAAAGTATCGACTGGCGATGTACAGGTATTGGCGCGGCTGCTCTGGCACATATGGCTGGATAACATGGGCATTCTGGATGCGTCTGGCAATCCACTCTTCCATCATCAGCCGCTCCAGATAACCGGCATCCTGTTGCAGCTCGCCGGATGGCAGTTTCAAGACCACCCGGTCGTTGCTTTGCAGGTGACGGGCCAGAAAGACGTGACTGCGGCTACTGGTATGCAGGTTACGAATAATCCTGTAACCGTCGAAGGTCATGCCGGGTTCCAGCCCTGGTGGCAGAGCCAGGAGAGACATATCGTGCAGCAGCGATGCCTGCTTGCGATCAGGGAGCGCCGTCACCCGGATTAACTGGATACTCAGGTTGTCATCGCTGCCGTTATCCAGTGCTTGTCGGGCAATCAGGGTGGCGGCGTGATTCAAATCGTCCGGATATTGGTGGATGGTTGCGCGCAGGTATTCCGGGGTGACATATTCATACACCCCGTCGGTGGCAAGAATAAAGACATCGTTTGCTTGCAGGCTGGTGTGGCGGTAATCAATCTCGACCTGTTCGCTCATGCCAATGGCCCGCGCCAGATAGCTTTTCTCAGACGACTCCCAAAGGCGGTGATCGCTGGTCAGCTGCTCCAGCGTCTGCTCTCTCAAGCGATAGATACGACTGTCACCAACATGGAACACATAGCCATCACACCCACGCAAAACCAGTGCGCTTAGCGTACAAACATAGCCCCGGTTGATATCAAACCGGAAATCACTGCGCTGGTTTTTTAAATACAGGCTGCCATTGATTGCCCGTATTACCTGTTCACCCGAATGTTGTGCCGTCCAGGCTTCCGAGGTTCGGTAATAGTCTTCCAGAAACGTATCAATGGCTGTTTGGCTGGCAATATGGCTGACGTTACTGCTGCTGATACCATCAGCAATAGCGGCGCTGACGCCCTTGAATGCCAACAGAGAAGGTGCCGGTGTCACCAGTCCCAGGCTGTCCTGGTTGCTGTTTTTAAGGCCTTTATCGGAATACTGGCCAGCAGCAATGCATAGGTCATGCGCCATGCATGGAGTCCTTTTTATATTTAATGGGGACATATATGTCCCCATGAGTATTGCCACCTGATTAAAAGAGAGCCATTACCTCCCTTTTAATCAGAATAGACAATCCGTCGTGAATCAGGAAACCAGAGGACGTTTTGAACTTGTGCGTACGTGGGTGTAATACAGCGGCAAACCAACAAACAGGAAGCCCCCAATCAGATTACCCATCACTGTCGGCAGTTCATTCCAGATCAGATATTGCCCGATGGTGAAATCACCACCCATGATCATGGAAAACGGGAACAAAAACATATTGACGATCGAGTGCTCAAAACCGAGGAAGAAAAACACCATGATCGGCATCCACATGGCGGCTATTTTGCCGGTGACAGACGTCGATATCATCGCCCCCACAACCCCCATGGAAACCATCCAGTTACACAGCATGGCGCGGATAAAAATGGTAAACCAGCCGTCAACACCATGAGCGGCGTAACCCAGTGTACGGGACTCACCAATGGACGATACCTTGGCTGCCAGAGCACCACCGTCGGTGTTGTAGCCATACGTCAGAACAAAGGAAATCATAAAGGCGACAGCCAGCGCACCACCCAGGTTGCCCAGAAAGACCAAACCCCAGTTACGCAGCAATTGTTTGATATTACAGCCGGGGCGCTTGTCGATCAACGCCAGCGGAACCAGCGTGAAGACCCCGGTCAGCAAGTCAAATTTCATCAGATAGAGCATGACAAAACCAACAGGAAACATGCTGGCACCCAGGAATGGGGAACCACTTTTCATCGCTACAGTAATGGCAAAAATGGCCGCCAGGGCAAGGGTTGCACCGGCCATAAAGGCGCGTATCAGAGTGTCCTTGGTGGACATGAAGATTTTCTCTTCACCGGCATCGACCATCTTGGTCACAAATTCGGAAGGCGCGAGATAGGACATATCAAATTCCTTGGGTTCGGTAGGTATTGCGTTACTGTCGATACCTAATGATTTGGTTCATGTGCCAAAGGGCGACCATGAAGACTCAGATCACGAAGTTGAGTAACTGCTGACGCTTGAACCTACCCGAATAAGGTGTTTTGACATGCTATGGAGCACGACGTGGCACCATCCGCTGGCAAAAAGTCAGGGAAGTACTCAACGTCGTTGTTTTCAGTGCTGTGCATCATCATTGACCCACAGTCTTGGGATCTCCAAGCATCTGGCGTGCCATTTATCATAAACTATTGATTTTGTTTGGTTTATTTAAAAAATCAGGCAAATAATACGTTCACACACCACTGGCAGTGCTATTTTTGGATTATTTCAGGGCTTGATTTCCCCCAGGCGCTCCATCTGTGTGCACCAGCAGAATATGCAACTGCTGCAGCCGTGACCACATGGAGTTTGGCCCGGCGGTTATGGCGTCCAGTGGTCTGACTCCTGGGTAGCCGTGCCATCAATCGGTTATCAGTCTGGCCAGGAAAGGAACAGCGCATATCCCGGTACTGCTGGTACTGCTACATGACCGGGTATTGATCGATGGCCCGGTATTGAGCTTGGTCTTGGTATAAAGAGTTTATTCCAGAGAAGTACTGTCGCCGTCGTTCAGTTGCAGCATGTCGGAGACGCTGATGATATTACGGACGATATCGATAATGCGCTTTTTGTTGTCCATGGCGGACTGGCGAATCTGGCGATACGCTTCTTCTTCGTTGATATTCTGATTTTGCATCAGCAAGCCTTTGGCCTTTTCGATCAGTTTGCGCTCATCCAGTGCCTGACGTGCCTGTCTTAATTCATCTCTCATGGCTTCCAGGTGTTCAGCCTGACGCTGTACCAACTCGGATATTGAACTGGCCACGTTAGTATTAAATCCGGGCGTCATGGTCAGCTTGACAGGGTCGTTAATGGAATCAGGAAAGGAAGACAACACCGATGTGGGCGGCTCATCGATATCTGTCAGTTCCCGAACATGATTGTCATGCAGCCGAAGATCCTCTTCTGCCTTGGCAATTTTTTGCTGGCAAAGGTGAAACAGATCCGCTTCCAGCTCCTTTTCAATCGCCCGCATATCATCAATCCGATGTGTCGACAGCTCGTACCATACTTCGCTGATTGCGGTTGGCAGGGTGTCGTTATGACTGAAGCGGGCAATCATATTACGCAACTTGTTGAATTCGATGGCAGCCTCACTGCTTTCTGCCTGCCGCCATTGATCAACCGGCATGACCTTGGCCTGGCTGGAAAAGATATCAAAACAACGTTGCTGAGCATCCTGAAGCGTCTTGATATGTATCTGTTGTTTTTTGGTGAATTCTCCCATGGCAAAACCGATAACGCCCAAGGCTCGTTCCTGACCGGAATATTCCTTGCCTTGCACAAAATTGAACATGGCCACCAGTGCATGGGTGATATCCGGGTCGCTGACACTGCCGGCGGCTTCGAACACCACACTCAGCAAACCGGAAATCGTACGGTTAAAGAGCCGGGTATTCTCATCCGCGGTGAGTTTTTGCGCATTAATCTGAAGCCGTAATGCGGGTAATTCATCCAGACAATGCAATACAAAGGACAAGGACCGGAACAGGCGGGCAGACGAGGGAGAATCACTATCCAGCTCCAGCAACGACAAGGCTTCCCGAAAAACACATTCTGCTTGTTTGGTGGCTTCCAGTTCATCGAGCCGTTGGCGGGCAAAACGTTGGCCATGGGATACCAGATAAATATTCGACAAGCCACGTTCACGTTGCAGCTCATGAATCAGATCCGTGACCCAGGTGACCAACCCACTGCTCACCAATAATTGTTTCAGAGTACTGATCTCAGCACGTTTAGCCGCCAGCAGAAAGTCTTCACTCGTTAATGTCATCTGGAATCACTGTATGGTTTTGAGCTTGACCCGGAAGAATAACAAGGGCCGCCATGCTTCCACAGTGGTTTGTCCTGCCACCACCGGGAACGGATCGGGCTGGCTGACAAAGTGGCTTAACACTCCCCCGTCAATCCAGTACATCGCCGTTGGGTGCCAACATATCAAGCAATGGCAGGCCTTGCGCCTGTGCCAGCGAGCGGTCATTTACCCGACACAAAGACGCCAGCGGCAGGTGATTGGCGTCATGGCCAAAGGGTTCTTCCAGCTGTTGCGCCAAGGCATCCAGACCAAAAAAGGTATACGCCACAATCACAATAAAGACCGGCATCATCCAGCCCAGACTGCCCACCAGCCCGAAAGGCAACAAGTAACAATACAGATACGCCGTCCGATGCGTCAGCAAGGAATAGGCAAAGGGCAACGGAGTGGATGCCAGCCGTTCACTCGCCGCCTGAATCGCCGCCAGACTGGATAAATGCTCATTCAGAATCCGTATACCCTGGGTATCCAGCTCATTGGCCGCATATGCCTGACGCAAGGTTTCTGCCATTGCCAGCCCCACACCATCGGCCACGTTACCCTTCTCCACAACCTGCGCCAGCCGCTCTGTCGACAAACGGGCCAGCACCCAGTCGGGAACTTCCTGTTGCAAAACAGCCACGGACAACGGCTGCTGACGCAGCTGCAGGCGCAAGGCATGATAAAACACGGAACACCAGGCCAATAGCTCCGCCCGCCGCTCGGATGGCAAGAGAATATGCGTTGAACGCGCCAACGAGCGCACTTCAGAAACCATTCGTCCCCATTGCCGGCGCCCTTCCCACCAGCGGTCATAACAGGCGTTATTACGAAACCCCAGAAACAGCGACAACGCTATCCCCAGCAAGGTAAACGGAGCCACCGAATAACGAGCCAGATTGGCCCAGTGATCGGTATGAACCACCACCACAGCTGCCGCGAATACCAACAACCCCAGTAAATGCCAGGCAATATTCGGCAAAATTGAACCACGCCAAACAAACAACAAGGCCAGTGCATGGGGACGTTCACGAACAATCATTCATTCTCTCCGAACCATCAAAAACAATCAGTTACAACACGCGGATTCCAGTTATTGCCCCTGCCCCTGCAACGTCGCCAACACACGGCGACTGCCGCCCTGGTGTCTGTGCTCGCCGAGGTAAATACCTTGCCAGATCCCCATGTTCAGCTCGCCCCCCGTAATGGGAATCGTCACGCTATGGCCCAATAAACTGGCCTTGATATGGGCGGGCAAATCATCACTGCCTTCCAGCGTATGACGGTAATAGGGTTCGTCTTCACGCACATTGCGATGAAACCAGGCTTCCATGTCCTGACGCACGGTAGGATCTGCATTTTCGTTAATGGTTAATGACGCTGATGTATGTTGGATAAACAGCTGCAATAACCCGATATCGATACTCGCCAGCTCCGGCAATTGTTGGCGTATTTCTTCCGTAATCAGATGAAAACCCCGCGACCGGGGAGATAACCGTATTTCTTTTTGTAACCACATACACCCTCTCCGATGACCAGCCCCAAAACCACGTATACAGGTCGCCACGGCCGGAATAACAACACCCAGGCTACAACGTTGCACAAGCCCCCCGTTACGTCGGGCGGCCAAGAATAGCGGTATGAAATTTGGTGAACAACTTTTGTTGATTCGATACTATTTTTTGCAGCAGTTTTGCCGCTGCCAGAAAATGAGAAACTGGAAAGTTGAGAAGCCGGAAAATGATCGAACGGAATACCGTATTGAATCGGCGATAAAATGCTCACCCGCTACGCCGGCTATCAGTAAATTGAGGCAGACGTAGTGAACGACCAAAAGCAGATGGATTATGACTGACAGGGAACGTGTTTAAACAAACCGGAATATAAAAGCCGCCGCTCAGCCTTGCGCAAGCAGGCTACCGCTTACCACACCGGAGCAACACTTCTGGCAAGCGGTCAGAGGCAAACAAGGTGGAACCAGGTTTCGGCAGCTGCATGGCATTGGCCATTACATTGTCGATTTTATCGCTCTGAGTGGAAACTGGTGATTGAGCTGGATGGTGATTCGCATGTTTCAGAACAGGCCCTGCAACCCCACCCCGGCCCTTGATAAGGGGGCCGGGAAAAGGTCAGTTCTGGATCAGGCCTGAAATTCCTGCATTTCACCACTGGCTTCATCGGTGTAACTCAAACGCGCGGTATTAAACTGCAAATCCACAAACGCCCGGCAATAATGCTCGCCATGACGCCAGGCCATATCGACGCTGGCGCTGTTGGAGAAGTTCAGTTCAAAGTGGCCATCAAACGCCGGGTGACTGCTACGGAAACGCATCAGTGTCAGCAAGCGCTTCACCACCGGTTTCTGCACCGCTTCGGCCACTTCATCCAGGCTGTAATAATGACGGTTGATATCGCGCAGTTCGCCGGTTTGCTCCATCAGCTCGTGGTCATTTTCACCGGCCAGCAAGCCCACGTAATACACCTGTGGCGTACCCGGTGTGAAGAACTGCACGGTGCGGGCAGCGATATAGGCATCATCGTTCTGCATCAGGGCATCGTAAAAGGTGCAAGTAAGCTGATAAATCGCACCAACACTATGAATATTGGCAGCTGAGCGGCGCAGGATCGGGTCTGCCGAGCGGTCGTTGATATTATCAATCAGGATACGGATTTTATCGTCCGGCAAGACCCCTTCAACGTCTGGAATGCAAATACCATCGTGGGTATCCAGAACGGTGATCATATTGCGCGGGCACATCCGCAACCAGTGCTTGAGGTATTCGCTGTTGCCATCCAGCAGGGAGTAGAGCAGCAGTGGCGGCAAGGCAAAACCATACGGATGCATATTGCGACGGCCAATCGCGTATTGATAACTGGAATGATCGTGCACTTCAGGCAGGATTTCTGCCCCCAGGCTTTGTGCCACTTCGTTGCACCAGTCGAGGGTTTGATACACGTATGGCTCAACCAGAAAACAGCTCGTGCCAATCCGTTTGGTGGTGTAACCAAAGGCATCCAGGCGGAACAGTTTGACGCCCTTGTCGGCCAGGAAACGGAACGTATTGGCGATATAGTCGTAAGTTTGCTCAGACTCGTAATTCAGGTCGATCTGATGTTCGGTAAAGGTACACCACACCCGTCCAACACTGCCGTCGGCAAATACTACTTCCCGGAACGGCTCTTTCTCTTTGCGGATGTGGATTTTCATCAGGTCGTCGTGGCTGATTTCGCCCATTTCATCGACATCAACAAACAGCGAGGCGTATTGCGATGCCTTGCCTTTGGCCAGGTAGTCGATAAATTCTACGGATTCATCAGAAATATGATTCACCGTCACATCGGCGCAAATATCGTATTCGGCTGCAATGGCTTCGATATCACCCCAGTCGCCATACACTGGATCCACTTCTTTGTGGGTCAGGGGAGAAAAACCGGCATCGGCATTGGACGGGTAAAACGGCAGGATATGAACGCCACCCACGGCACCCGCAAAGTGGGTGTTGAGAACGGTATGCAAATCTTTCAGGCTGTTACCCAGGCGGTCGGGGTAACAGATCATCTGGACGGCATTACGAAGAGCCATAAGGACCTCTGGTCGGTTGCTGTCCGATCAAAGGCTGACGGTTGAGTTAAGCACATGCAAGCCGAAGCCCGTCTCAACTCCCCAATCTGGCCAATTCACAAGACAGGAAAATTCATTCCGGTTGGCAGCAACAGGCCGAGAAAATTCCCTGACGCCAGTCCAACCCGTACAATGGCGCGCTGTGCCCACTGTTGGAAACACTTGCATGAAAGTCGATCTCGCCAAAAAACTGCACCAGAAAAAATACCGCACCGAGACCGGCTGCTATCTGGTGGAAGGCGAACACCTGTTACTGGAGCTGGAAAAATCCAGCATTCAGCAGGCCGAGCTGTTTGTCACCGAAGCCCACCAGCACTGGCCAACCCGATTCCGCAAAACCCTGATTGGTGAGCGTCAAATGGCGCAGCTGTCGGACACCCGCTCACCGCAGGGACTGGTCGCTGTCGTGCCCATGGAGGAAACCCGGACCCAGGTGCAACAGGCCAGCCAGGCGACGACCAGTACCGAACGGGTGTTATATTTGTATCAGATCCAGGACCCCGGCAACCTGGGTACCATTTTGCGGACACTGGCCTGGTTTGGCGGCTGGCGCCTGTTACTCAGCCCCGACAGTGTCGATCCTTTTAACCCCAAGGTGGTACGCAGCAGCATGGGGGCAACATTTCATGTGCCCGTTGAACTGGAAGTCACACTCGAGCAGCTGGCGGCGCGTTACCCGCGTATTGCCACATTGGATATGACCGGCGCACCGCTCTCTTCCGGGCAGTTCAGCCAGTTTGATGCTTATCTGTTTGGCAACGAAGCCCGAGGTGTACCCCATGCCTTGCTGGCACCTCTGGCAGTAACGGCGTTTACCATTCCCGGCAGCGGCCAGATTGAGTCTCTGAACCTGGCCAGCGCCGTCAATATGAGCCTGTATGAATTACACCGGGGTTGATGCCTGATATGTTAAGCGGTCAAGCCAACATCTGGCGTCAACCCAATATCTAACGATGGTTAGCCTTTTTTCATCCTGATGAGTAACTCTTATGAAAGCTGTATTTCTGGATGCCGATACATTTAATGATGTCGATATGACGCCCATTCATGACTGTGTCAGTGAGCTGGTCTTGTATCCCACCACTTCACCAGAGGAGCTGGGGCCACGAGCCGCGGGTGCCGATTTGCTGATCACCAACAAGGTCAACATCAGCGCCGATGTGATGACCGGGAAACGGGGCATTCTGGTGGTCGCAACCGGGCTTAACAATGTCGACCTCGAGACCGCCCAACAGCTGGGTGTACCAGTATTGAATGTCCAGAATTACGGCACCGCCTCGGTAGCCCAGCACACCATGATGCTGATGCTGTCACTGGCTGGCCAACTGCCACGTTATCAGCAAGATGTCGCTCAGGGTGCCTGGCAACAAAGTCCCTTCTTTTGTTTGATGAACCACCCGACCCGGGAGTTAACCAATAAACGGCTAATACTGGTCGGCGAAGGTACGCTGGGCAGTGCCGTGGCACGGCTGGCAGAAGCCTTTGGTATGCAGGTTGAGTTTGCTGCCCGGCCGGGCAAGGCCAATGATACCCGTCCGTCACTGGACAGCCTGTTACCCACGGCCGATGTATTAAGTTTTCATTGCCCACTCACCGAACATACCCGCCATCTGCTCAATGCCGATAACCTCACCCGCATCAAGCCCGACTGCCTGGTCGTGAACTGCGCCAGAGGTGGCATTATTGATGAAGTCGCCGCCTTGGATGCCTTGCAGCAAGGACAGCTGGGTGGACTGGCAGTGGATGTGCTGCCAACCGAGCCACCCGTCGATGGCCACCCACTCCTGGAGGCGCTCAATACTGGCCTGAATCTGATGGTGACGCCTCATAACGCCTGGATCAGCCCGGAAGCGCGGCAGAATATTATCAATCTGACCGCCGCCAATATTCGCCAGCTCAACGCGACTGACCAAACCCCGTCAGCTTGATGTACATCAGCGCCGTGGAGATAACATCTCCCATGGCGGTATGGCGCTCGACGATAGGCACTTGCAGGTCGCGCGCCAGCCCTTCAAAGGTCAGATCCAGATGCACTTCGTGAATATGGTGCCGGCGTTTGCTTTTGACGTAGATTTCCGACACTTCGATAAAGCGGTTGGGCAACCTGAAGTTATACAACTCGCGAATATAACGGTTCAGAATGGCGCGGTCGTATTCAATATAAAACCCGCAAATTGGCCGGTTGCCAATAAAATCCAGCAGCTTTTCGATGGCTTCTGCCAGGGCCACACCTTCGAGCCGGTCTTCGCGACGTAAATAATGAATCCGCACCGCGTTCGGGTCGGTTACGGCGTCGGAGCGGATGGTCAGGTCCAGCGATTCGGCCAGACGGATCTGATTACCCCGTACCCGCACTGCTGCCACACTCAGCAACTCGCCCTTTTTTTTATCAAACACACTGGTTTCGCAATCCAGCACCACCACTTCGTCACCCTCGTACGGCTCGGCCAGGTGAGCCCAGCGGCCTTCTGGCAGCATTCGCCGGGGCAAGCGTTCTTCAATCCAGCGACGTAACATCAGAAGTTCTCCAGATGAAAATGCAGTGATAGCTGCTGCTTGAATTTTTTCACCCGGTGCAAGGCGTGACGCAGCAGATTGCGGTCGACACTGCGCAGCTGGTTGATGTCCAGTTGCTGACTCAGGCCACGGTTGGGGGCATCATGTTCCAGTTGCTGGCGCAGTCGTATTCTTAAAAAGAACACCAGCGCATCCCGTAAACCTTGAGCGGTCTCGCTATCTAGCACGCCTTTTTCCATCAGTATCGTCAGCCGTTCGAGGGTGTTGCATTCATCGATCGCATGTTCGAATGCCATGGCCCGAACGCCATGCACCAGCGGGAAAATAGCGCCTTTCTTGATATCGATATTGCCGTGATCTTCCCGGATATTGCCCAGAAAGGTCAGAGGGGTTTCGAACTGCAGCGCGGGTTTGGCAAAACGAGCGGATACAATACTGGAGCGCAGGGTTTCCAGCTGCCAGCTGGCCTTGATCGGCCAAAACAGTTCCGGATTACCACATACGGGTTCGCCATCCATAAAAATGGCCATGTTCATCATCGCATCCGGATTGCCGGAATCCAGCCAGCGGGCGACCCGCTCCTGCCAGCCTTCGACGGTATGAATCCAGCTGTCGTTAATAAACATGACGCCTCCCGGACAAGGCGGATAACCAAAATCCAGCAGGGCCTGGTGTAGCTGTTGCAGCAGTGGCAAGACGGCTTCGCGGTCGTGTTCGTTGTCCAGAATGATGGCGTTGTCCTGGTCGGTCTTGAGGATTTGTTCCCCCCGGCCTTCACTGCCCAGTACCAGAATACAGACGGACTGCCGCAAGCGAGGCGGGAAAATCAGCTCAAACGCCTTGAAGATCAAACGCCGGTTCAGCGTTGTCACCAGTTCCATCAGGGCGGTGATTTTAACCCCCTGGCCATTCAGGGTTTCGATCAGGGTTTCCAGTCGTTTGGCCGCTACCACCAGTTCTTTTAACGATTTGGCCTGGTCAATCCGCATGGCAATAATATGCGAATGGGTCGAAAAGGTACTGAGCATATCCATCAGTTCCAGCAGGCCAACAATCTGGCCTTCCTTGCGAACAACCACACGTTCGATATTGTGCTGGGTCATTTTCAGCAAGGCGCTGAACAAGAATTCGCCGTACTCAACGCCAATCAGGTTGAACTGGGCCACATCGGCGGCACGGGTTTGTTTGGTCTTGTCCCCCAGCAAGGTGGCCTTGACCAGATCGGTGCCGGTCAGAATGCCGATTTCCTCGCCGTCACGTACCAGCAAGGCATCGTGTTTTTTCTCGTACATCAGCGCCGCGACACGGGCCAGACTGGTCTGGGCCGACACGTACACAGGAGGGCGAATCACATCCTCATCAACCCGCGACAGGATAAATTCCGACACGCTGGAATCCTGGCGCTCCACCATCGACTGCTGGGTACCCAGGTCGGTATTAAAATAAATCGAAAAATCACCGGACTGATCAAGCAGCTGGATAAAGTCGTCGGCCCGCAGCAGATAACACAGGGTTTCTTCCACCGCGGCAAAGGTATGCTTGCAGCCGTTCTCCAGTACCGCCCGGACGTCGAACAAGTCTTCCTTGCCATATTGGGAAAACACCTGCCCGGTCTCGCCATCACGCTCTTCGACCAATCCTTTGTAAATAATATAAATGCCGGGAGCCGGGACACCCTGTTGCAGAATCAGTGCTCCGGCATTAAAAAAGACCAGGTCGAGGCGACTGGTCAACCAGTCGAGTTGCTCATCCTTAAGAAAGGAAAAAGGCGGTTGGTTGAGGTTGATCTGAATGGTCATACCGGGCCTCCGGCGGTTGTTTAACGTTATTATTATTCGGGCGCATCGATTTGCCCGGTGGGGGCTACGAGATGATATGGATGTTCCCATTGGTCTTATCTTGGCGGATTGTCACGGGTCAAGCCATGTGACCAAAGCAGACATCTTGCAGGGCTGGCGGATTCAGCAAGTCCTGCACTGTGGTATTTTAATAATACCAAGACAGCCGGGCGGACCAGTGTGTACAGCACACATGGTATGCTTCCCCGTTCGCCTTGTGGCGCAGCCTCTTACACCAATAACCTCTAACAATAAGGGTACCTATGATCCAGGTATGGCAACTGGTGTCCATTTCTGTTCTGTATATTGCAACCTTGTTCTGGATTGCCTGGTACGGCGACCGGCGCGCCCATGAAGGACGGCCCATTCATAACACCGGGGTGATTTACAGTCTGTCACTCGCAGTATATTGCACCTCCTGGACGTTTTATGGTGCCGTCGGCCAGGCTGCTTCCAGTGGCTGGAGTTTCCTGTCGATTTACATCGGCCCGATGCTGTTCCTGATGTTTTATTGGCGCTTGCTGGGCAAGATTACCCGTATTGCCAAAGAAAAACGTATCACTTCCATTGCCGATTTTATCGCCACCCGCTATGGCCGTGATCATACGCTGGCGGTACTCGTGACACTGGTTGCCATTCTCTGTGTTGTGCCTTATATCGCCTTGCAGCTGAAAGCCATTTCGACCACGTTTGAACTACTGACCTTGCCTCTGGGCCGCAGTATGGTGGGGGTAAATCACTTCTGGGAAGACACGGCATTTTATATCAGCCTGGCGATGGCATCGTTTGTGATTATCTTTGGTACCCGGGATATCGATGCCAGCGAGCAGCACCCGGGCATGATTCTCGCCATTGCCTTTGAGTCGATGATCAAGCTGATCGCTTTTGTTGCGGTTGGCATCTGGGTGATGACATTCCTGTACGACTACCCGTCCGAGCTGCTGGAGCTGACCACGCAGGTATTACCCGACCACCCGCTACTGAACAACGACGTCATCAGTCTGTCCTTTTTGTTGCAGACCCTACTGGCTGGCTTTGCCGTACTGAGCCTGCCACGGCAATTCCAGGTCTCCGTGATTGAAAACGAATCGTCCCGTCATCTGCGTACTGCCCGCTTTCTGTTTCCGCTCTATCTGTTTTTAATGATGCTGTTTGTGGTACCGATTGCGCTGACAGGCCATCTGTTTTTGCAGGATATCGGCTTTGCACCAGACACCTACGTACTCAGCTTGCCTGTGGCTCTGGGGCAGGAAACCCTGGCAGTGATGGCTTTTATTGGTGGTGGCAGTGCCGCGACCGGCATGATCATTGTGGCGACCATTGCCGTCAGTACCATGGTCTCCAATGAACTGGTGCTACCGGCCTTTTTCCGCCAGCAAGACAACGAGGATTTGCAGCATTCCAGTAAAGTACGAACCCTGGTGCTAACCGTACGGCGTCTGGTCATTCTGGTGATGATTCTGGCTTCCTATCTGTTCTATCGCCTGGTAGGTGAGTTCGATTCCCTGGCGGCGATTGGTATGCTGTCGTTTGCTGCAGCCGCGCAGTTTGCACCTCCCCTGATTGGTGGCCTGATGTGGCAAGGAGGCAATCGCCAGGGGGCAATCGCCGGTCTGATTGCCGGTACCAGCGTCTGGTTCTATGGCTTGATGTGGCCATTTATCACCCAGAACCTGCCAGGGGTGCAGGGCAGTCAACTGGTGCATATGGTCAGTGGCCTGAACCTCGATAACTTCAGTATTGGCGTTATGCTCAGTTTGCTGGCCAATCTGTTTTTCTATGTGTTGTTTTCCGTTGTCACGAACGCCTCTGTGCGTGAACGTATGCTGGCCGGTGACTTCACCAGTGCCCATGTCATGAGCCAGAACGATCGTCTGGTGCCTGCGTTTGATTGCAAGGTGGATGATGTCCAGGTGGTGCTGGAACGTATTCTGGGTTTTCGCAAAACCGATGATTTTTTCAGCGATTATCAGTCCCGCCACGGCATTCAATACGACAATGCCATCGCCTCCAGCGCCCTGATTCAGGAGGCAGAGAAATTACTGGCATCGGTGGTTGGGTCTTCCTCTGCCCGAGTCATTTTCTCTACCTTGCTGGGCGGCGAACGCATCCAGATTCGTGATCTGGCCTTCCTCGCCAGTGAAGCCAGTCAGGCGTTTTCAATGAGCCGGGAACAACTGCAAGCCGCTCTGGAAAACCTGCAGCAGGGGGTCAGTGTTGTTGACAAGGATTTAAAACTGGTCGCCTGGAACCGGCGTTATCTGGAAATATTCAACTACCCCTCCAGCTTTATTTATACCGGCAAACCGATTCAGGAAGTGATTGCCTTTAACGCCGGTCGTGGCTTCTGCGGCACCGGGGATATTGCCGATCAGGTGAACCGGCGCATGAGCTTCCTCAGTACCGGATCGGCGCACCAGTTCGAACGGCTGTTACCTAATGGCGTCGTGATTTATATGCAGGGCCATCCCATGCCCGACGGCGGTTTTGTCACCAGCTTTACCGATATTACGGTGCATCGCCGGGCCGAACAGGCGTTAAAGGAGGCTAATGTCTCTCTGGAACGCCGGGTCGAAAAAAGCTCGCAGAAGCTGGATGATTTGACCTCCCAGCTGATTGAAGCCAACAATTCCAAAACCCGCTTCCTGGCCGCTACCAGCCACGACCTGATGCAGCCGCTGAATGCCGCCAAGCTGTTTGCCTCGACACTGAGTCAGAAGAACCTCAACGACGAACAACAAAAGCTGCTGAATCACCTCGAAGGGGCACTGCAATCGTCCGAAGATGTGCTGTCGGTGCTGGTGGAAATTGCCAAGCTGGATGCCGGTGCCATGGAGCCGGTATTACATCCGGTACAACTCAGTACTGTGCTGAAACCGCTGCGGGATGAGTTTACCGCTCTGGCGGCCGATAAGGGACTGAAGTTGCGGGTACGGGCCTGTGATGATATCTGGGTCACCAGTGATGCCCATTGGTTGCGCCGTATTCTGCAAAACCTGCTCAGTAACGCGGTCCGTTACACCCATCATGGCAGTGTGCTGCTGGGCTATCGCCGTCGCCAGGGCCATATTGTGGTACAGGTATGGGATACCGGTCAGGGGATACCGGCCAACAAGATGCAAGAAATTTTTGGTGAGTTCAAACGGCTGAACGAAGGCAAGCAAGACGTCAAGGGACTCGGCCTTGGACTGGCCATTGTTGATCGCATGACCAAACGTATGGACCATCAGGTCAGCGTGCGCTCCACACCGGGCAAGGGTACCTGCTTCGATCTGGTACTACCGGTTGCCCAGGCAGATGTCAGTCGTCAGGACAATCATGACCAGGCAGTCATCGCTACCGCCAGCTTTGAGGGTATCCCGACCTTTTGTATCGATAATGATGATGAAGTACTGGCTGGTATGCAGGCGTTGCTGGGTAGCTGGCACTGTCAGGTATACGCGTGCAAGGATCTGGCAACGGCCCAGCAAATCCCGTTCAAGCCAGCCATTATGCTGGCTGATTACCAGCTGGATAACGATGAAACCGGCCTGCAGGCAATGTCTGATCTGCGTGAACGGTTTGGCGACCCATCCATTCCAGGGATTCTGATTTCCGCTGACCCTCGCCAATCCGTTGCAGAAGAAGCCAAGGCGCTGGGTTATTACTTCTTGCGTAAACCGATACGTCCAGCGGCACTGAGAGCCCTAATCCGACGACTGGTTTAACCGGGCGGGTTGGTACGGGGCTGCCCTGATGGCATCGGGGCCTGCCCGCACACGCTATCCGGCTCAGCTTTCTGCTTGCGCATTCGCCATTTGGGTATCCGGTTTTTCTATATCCAGGCTTTGCACGGCAATAACGGCCTGGGTTCGGGTGCGGACACCCAGCTTGCGGAAAATAGCCGTAACGTGGGCCTTGATGGTGGCTTCGCTGACTTCAAGGTCGTAGGCAATCTGCTTGTTCAGCATCCCTTCGGCCATCATGGTCAGTACCCGGAATTGCTGCGGTGTCAGGCTGGCCAGACGCTCGGCAATATCCAGTGCATTCTGGTTCGGGTGGTGTTGGTGACGGCGGGCAATATCGGGCAAATACAATTCCCCTTCCAGCACTTTACGAATCGCCACGGCAATATCTTCCAGCGGTGAGGATTTGGCAATGTATCCGGATGCCTGATGATCCAGCGCCTGACACATAATGGCGGGATCTTCACAAGCCGACACCACAATGACGGGGATTTCAGGGTAATGGGAACGCAAAAACACTAATCCGGAATAGCCATGAGCACCGGGCATTTGCAGATCGAGCAAAATCAGATCAGCATCCGAGTTCTGCTCAACAACACGCTGCAGCTCCGGTAATGAATCGGCCTGGGGGATGGTGGCATCGGGTACCAGCTGTTTGACAGCCTGGTGCATCGCGGTGCGGAATAAAGGATGGTCATCGGCAATAATGATTTTTTGGGCAAGCTGCATGGATCCTCCTGAGCGAACAGCGCTTGCTGTTCGGTGATGCCTCCGGCGGGACGGTCAGGCCGGATCATCTTAAACGGGCTGGAAAGCCAACAAAAAACAACGCCGATTACAGAATTAACTGTAATCGGCGTGTTTGAGTCTGATCGATCAGCGTCTTCGAATCAATATATTCAAATCAACGCCTGTTAATCTAATCAGCGATTTTTACGCTCTTCAATCAGACTATCGACCACGGTCGGATCCGCCAGAGTAGATACATCTCCCAGAGCATCGTGCTCATTGGCTGCAATCTTGCGCAAGATACGACGCATGATTTTGCCGGAACGGGTTTTTGGCAGTCCTGGGGTAATCTGGATCAGATCCGGTGTTGCTACCGGCCCAATCTCGGTACGAACCCATTTACGCAGCTCCTGTACCAGCTCTTCGCTGCCTTCTTCCCCTGCATTCAGGGTGACATAAACATAGATACCCTGGCCCTTGATGTCGTGTGGGTAGCCAACCACTGCGGCTTCCGCCACTTTCGGGTGAGCAACCAGTGAGCTTTCCACTTCTGCTGTACCCATGCGGTGGCCAGACACGTTGATAACGTCATCAACCCGACCGGTAATCCAGTAGTAACCATCTTCGTCACGACGGGCACCGTCACCGGTGAAGTACATGCCACGGAAGGTGGAGAAGTAGGTTTGCACAAAACGATCGTGATCACCAAAGACGGAACGTGATTGACCCGGCCAGCTGTCCACCATCACCAGATTACCTTCTGTAGCACCATCCAGAATCATGCCGGAGTTATCCACCAGCGCTGGCTGGACACCAAAGAACGGACGAGTAGCCGAACCCGGTTTTAATGCTGTGGCACCTGGCAGCGGGGTGATCATGATGCCGCCCGTTTCGGTTTGCCACCAGGTATCAACGATCGGGCATTTGTCTTCACCGACAGTTTTGTTGTACCAGTCCCAGGCTTCCGGGTTGATTGGTTCACCCACAGACCCCAGCAAACGCAACGAGCTACGTGAGGTGCCTTCAACAGCAGCCGTGCCTTCAGCCATCAGCGAGCGAATGGCCGTTGGTGCGGTGTAAAGGATATTGACCTGATGCTTGTCGACAATCTGGCTCCAGCGATTGATCGCCGGGTAATTTGGCACCCCTTCTGAAATCAGGGTGATGCCACCATTCAGCAACGGGCCGTAAATCAGGTAGGTGTGACCAGTAATCCAGCCAACATCGGCGGTACACCAGTAAACGTCACCATCATGATAATCAAATACATATTGGTGGGTAATCGATGCCCACACCATATAACCACCGGTTGAGTGCACCACCCCTTTGGGCTTGCCAGTAGAACCGGAGGTATACAGGATAAACAGTGGATCTTCAGAATCCATTGCTTCTGCCGGGCAGTTGGGAGACGCCAGTGCCACCAGGTCGTGATACCAGACATCGCGATGTGGATGCCATTCAACATCAGCACCGGTACGCTTGACGACAATCACTTTTTCCAGCGATTTGATCGCTGGGTTGGTCAATGCTTCATCCACGTTGGCTTTCAGGGCAACGGTACGACCCGCCCGTACGCCTTCGTCAGAGGTAATAACCAGCTTGGTGTTGGAATCCTCGATCCGGCCTGCCAGAGCTTCCGGAGAGAAACCACCAAAGACCACGGAGTGAATGGCACCGATCCGGGTACACGCCAGCATGGCAACCGCAGCTTCAGGAATCATCGGCATATAAATGCAGACCACATCACCACGATGAATGCCCTGGCCACGCAAGGCATTGGCAAAGCGAGACACTTCTTCGTGTAACTCTTTATAGGTGATGGTTTTGCTTTCATCCGGGTTGTCGCCTTCCCAGATAATGGCGGTCTGATCGCCACGGGTTTCCAGATGGCGGTCAAGACAGTTGTAGGCCATGTTGGTGGCACCGTCTTCAAACCAGCGGATGTCGACGTTGTGATCGTCGAAAGATACATTGCGAACCTTGGTAAATGGGCGCATCCAGTCGATACGTTCCATTGCTTGCTCACGCCAGAACCCTTCCGGGTTGATGACGGATTGCTGATACATTTGCAGGTATTTGTCGTTATCGATCCAGGCTGAATCAGCAAACTCCGGCTTGACCGGATAAACTTTCTGGTCGCTCATGGCGTACTCCCCTATTTTATTTATTTTATATGATCGCGAATTCCGTGTAGCCGAGGCGGCGATACAAACTGCTGACCCATATTGGTCATAGGTGGGTAGGCAAAAAATTAGACAATGGTCTATTCGAGCTAATCCGGATTATTTCTCAATCAGGATTGAACATTATGGGCCATCCTCAAACCACGTATTTCCCCGTAATAAGTGAGCTGGGTACACTTTCCGACCATACCATTGTCTTCTGTCCGGTAGCGGAATTGCATACCACAACCACTCGCTCTTGCCCCGTTCCCAACAACACACCATACACACTCAAACCCTTGCAGTGTGTGGATTTGTACCAGCCTGAACATCACGAAACCGCGTATCAATAACGGTTTAGAAAATATGATCCTGAGCATAACACCACTAAAAACATAAGTTACATCAGCCATTTAGCCGATTTAGTCGGCTATAGGTAGTTATACCAGTGTCGCTTTAGCGGTACGACTTTTGGCTAATTTTATCCTCATAGGGGACTAACCATAGTGGCTGCGCAGAACAATGATAATTACAAAAGGAGAGCGAGCACATGCGCAAAATCTCACTGATCTTGTTGGCTACGGCAACCCTGCCGATGGCGGTACAAGCTGCAAACACAGAATTCAGCTACGGCGGCTACATCAAAGTAGATGCCATGATGTCCAACTACTCTGAAGGTGAAATCACTTCGACCAGCAGTGGTCGCGATTTTTATGTTCCTTCATCAATCCCAACCGGTACTGCTGGCAACGACAGCAGCGCCTTTGATATGGGTGCGCAAACATCTCGCATTAACTTCAAAACCGTTACTACCCTCAACTCTGGCGAAAAAGTCACTACCTTTGTTGAAATGGACTTTCTGACCGGAACAGGCAACGAGGTGGTATCCAACTCCAACTCACCACGTCTGCGTCATGCTTTCTTCAAGCACGGCAACTACACCTTTGGTCAGACCTGGACAACCTTCATGAACACCGGAGCATTGCTGGAAACCGTCGACTTCCTCGGCGTCAGTGATGGTACTGTTTTTGCCCGTCAGGCCCAGATCCGCTATACCAATGGCGGCCTGCAACTGGCACTGGAAAATCCGGCAACCACTGTAAACGGTGTTGGTAATACAGATGATTCCGCTCTGCCAGACCTGGTGGCTCGCTATAACTTCAAAGCGGGTAATGCCGATCTGTCGGTGGCGGGTATCGCCCGTAACCTGTCATACAAGGACGAAGCCAATAACATTGATGAATCCATCATGCGCTTCGGTATGAACGTTTCCGGTAAACTGATGGTTGGCAAGGATGATCTGAAGTTCAGCATCACCAAGGGTCACGTTGCCCGCTACGTTGGCCTGGCCATGTCCAGCGATGCAACTCTGACCAATAAAGGTGATCTGGTTGGTAATGACGTAACAGCCGCATTTGTTGGTTATCGCCACCACTGGAATGACAGCTTTCGCAGCACCGTTGGTTACAGCATGGTCTCTGCTGACAATCATGCCGATGCGGGAGACAGTGTGAACAAGTCTTCCAAAAGCATGCGTGCCAACGTGATGTGGAGCCCAGCTGAGAAAATGACTTACGGTGTTGAGCTGAGTAAAGCCACACTGGAAAAAGAAAGCGGTGTTGATGGTGATATGACGCGTGCGCAGTTTACTGCCAAATACGCCTTCTGATTTATCCTTTCGATCGACAAACAACCCGACGTTATGTCGGGTTTTTTGTCGCTGCCATTATGATATCCGCACGTATAATCCGATACTGGCAGCACTTTTTATTCTTGGCCTGATCAGCCCAAATTGCTAATGAATAGCTATTCATCATATCTGGGACAATCACTGCGCAAACCGTTACGTCATGATGGTTATTAGCGGTTGTTTTACCGATCTCACCGCCTTTCGCTTGAGCCTTTCGCTTCAGTATTCCCTTGCTATTCCAGTACTTGAACAAGTGCTTGAGTGCTTGTTTTTTAAACAAAAGCTTCTTTTGATTCTTTCGTTTTTGTATAGTTCTGTCACATTCAGTCCGCAGGAAGCCTTACATGAATCGACAATTATCCAACCCGTTGTGCCGAACTCTGATTCTTGCTGCGATAACAGCCGTATCCACGCCAGCAATAGCAGAATATGAAAACCGCTCTTTCAGTGTGTTTGGTGCTGCTGGTATGCAATACATCAACTATAGCGAAGAGTTGAACGACTATTACGGCGTTGATATGAAGTCGTCTTTCGAAGCCGTCAATTTTGTCCAGCGTTCCGGTGGTTACACTGCCGTTAATGAAAAACTGGGGTTTTCGATTATCTCCGCCTCAACCCTGCTGAGCTTTGAAAACGACGAAGACTGGGAAATGCAAGGGCAAAATGGTTACGTCCAGCACAATACCACCTCGCTGAGCTTTCAGACCCTGGACATGATGATGTCGTATCATTTCCAGAATGGCTGGTATACATCCGCCGGCATGCACTACCAGAAGACAGCGTTTTCGCGCTTTGACTGGAGTACAGGTTCGGCCAACGATGCCTACAACAGTACGATCGAAAACTCGATTCGCGATAATCCGGCCATGATGGAAGTGGTACAACAGTACATCGATCAGGTCGATTCGATCACCAGCGAAGACGAGTATTTTGCGGCCATCAAGAACGAGCCGGAAGCCAACCAGACGGTTGTATTTGAGGATGCCAGTAATTTTGGTGTCATGGTGGGCATTGCTTACGACAGCTACTTCATGAACCAGTCCAGTGGTATGCGTTATCAGTTCTCACTGGAAGTGGGCACACCGGTCTACGAAAAAATCCTTAACAGCAGCCATAGCGGCTCTCTGGACCGCACCTTTGGTGGTGGCCTGGATGTCACTGGCAAGCTGGGCATCGGCTACCAGTTCAGCCGCAAACTGAGCACCATGCTGCTCTTTACCGGGCTGTACAGTCATCGCGACAAACTGCAGGAATGGTCCAACGCCCTGGATTCAGTCACGCTGCCAGAAAATACCCTGTATGCGGCGGCGTCCTATCTATCGCTGGGCTGGAACTTCAAATAACCGGATAACCCACCGCTCCGACAGGGCTAAACCCCGGTCGGCGGTGACGGTTCCACAGACGCTTTTCCATAAGCAGACCAGCTGGTAATACGATGATCGATCACCGGTACCCCTACGGTGAAATGATATAACACCTGTTGCTGGTCGTTTTGCAGCCCCAACAGGTTGTGCACCATATCGTCGTAATAGCAACCGATACCGGTACCTCGCAGCCCCGCCGCTTCGGCTTCCAGATATAACACCTGTCCTATGGCACCGGCCTGCCAGTATAGATGGCGATAGCGCCATGGCTCCGCCTCCATGCCGTCACAATCGGCCAGCATCGCCAGACTGAAGGCACTCTCCCCGGCAATGGCCTGCTGACAGCTGAGGCGCATGGCGGTACGTCGGGTACCAGCCGCCAGCAGCCGATAAAACGGCAGATGTTCCGGAGCTGACTCCACCGGCTGCCACTGGAATTCTGCCCGTAACGACGCCTGCATATCAGTCAATGACCGACCGGTATCACGTTGCAGGCAGTACAAGCCAGAGGGCAAGCCTTCAACCTTGTGCACAAACAGCATCAGCTGGATACCATGGCTGAGTGGCAAGGTATGCCACGGGCTGTAATCCGATCGTGGCAGGCAATGATCCAACAAGGTATAGAAATCCGCCAACGCCATGCCTCCGGCAGCATCAAATGCCTGCGCCGAACGACGCTGTCGAATCAGCCGGGCCGCCGGTTGCCGGGCTTCAGAACCGCTGGCGATGGCAGGTGCTGGCCAGTCCGCCGCGGCCAAACGTGTGGTTGCCGAGGCTGGACTGGTGGCTGGAATACGAGCAGCTGCGGCCACTTCGTCAATAACCAGCCACTGATACATATGCCGGGGGTCGAGCACATTGGCCCTGCCCATCCACTCTTTCTGCTGCCCCAGCCAGGCGATGATTTGTTCTGCTTCTTCTGCTGACGCGCTATCAGGATGCCTGTTGGCCAGTAGATTCAATAAACAATCCGGATGCTCGGCTTCTGCCATTGAACCATCGGCTTGCTGCAGATCCTGTGGGCGATCCAGCCCCAGCAAGCTGGCCAGTGTTGAGTCCGCCAGCGCCACCGGCCGGATCTGGTGCGGATGCCAGCCCAGTGTGGATGCCGCAAAACTGACCGCAGCCAATGCATGCCCCACATCAAGCTGACAATAACGATAAGCCCGCTCGCCATACTTCCAAGCTTCCCGCCAATGTACGGAACTCAAGCCAAGGTACAGCAAGGGTTCCGGACTTTCCTCCTCCAGGCCCAACGGACAACGCAACTCCAGTGCGTGTTGATCCGGCCGATAGTGATACACCCCGTCTTCCAACCCCGCCATCGAGCGCACCAACAGATAACACTCGGTCGGGTGCAGGTTCCCACTGGATGGATTCACCCGTAGTGACCACTTGGCATTGCCAAATTGTTTCCAGGCCGACAAGGCCAATGACAGCTCCAGCAATAACCCCAGCTGTGCCAGATCCGGAATCACAACCGCTTCGGACGATTGCCCGACCGACGGCTGCCACAGCTGCTCCCAACGGCGTGCATCCGGCCGGGCCATCAGGTCGGTAGCCCCCAAAGGCAAGGGAACCAGACGAGCACCGTCATAACGGCGGAACGGGTTCGGCTGGGCATCCCAATCGAGGCTTTCCGGCCCGGCAGCGTAAGCATCCGGCAAGTGTCGGGTACGTTGGTGGTATTCCCGGATTGGCATACGGCCTCACTCAATAGGGTTAATAGTGTTAATGGGTAACTGGCGGTTCCGCGCTGATTTCGTCTGGAAAACAAGTCACCAGATGAAATGGATTGCCTGCTTCATCAGGAAAACACACCAGCAGCATCTCCTGCTCCGGGTTTTCTTCCAGATGCCCGGTGTTGATCAGCATGCCCATGGTGCCGGGTTCGGCAAAGACATGGCTTTCCGGTGCACTCGGCACAGAGCCATCATTGATGATGGTAACGGTGGCGAAAACAGCATCGCCTTTTTGCCATTGTGTCATGTCGCAACTCCTGTCGTTGTTGGTTTTGTCGTGTCGTATTAACGACAATCACCACAGTATCGGTCGGTTACAAACGTCGGCCATAACCGGTGCCGGATAAGGTTTTCCCTTGAAAACAGCGGGTTGTCACAACGTGAACATGACAACGGGTCGTCACTGCTTTCTCTGGAATACCCTATGCAGAGCAAAAGCTTTGCCATGCCCTTGCCACAGAGGAGTTGCTTTATGCCTGTTTCACTGGAACCTGTTACCCTCCAGCCTGCCACGATCAGCTGGATGATCGAGCACGGCTTTGATCCTCAGCGTCCTGACAGACCAGCTCGCTACAATGATACGCCGCTGATTCTGGCCAGCCGCCAGGGGCGTCTGGATGTGGTCGCCGACCTTGCTATCGTCGGCGAACCTGCCATGGCGCTGAATCACCGCAATATGGATGGCACCAACGCGTTGTGGGCTGCTGTGGTCGCCAATGACTATGCCATCGCTGATTTATTGGTCACTCTGGGCATCGATATCGATAACCTCAATGACAACGGTGCCAGCGTCCTGATGTATGCTGCGTCCAGCGGCAAAGCTTCCTGGGTGGCCTGGCTGCTCGAAAAAGGGGCCGATACCCAGGCTGCAACACTCGACGGTTTTACCGCCCTCGATCTGGCCAGTAATATTGACTGCCTGCGGCTGCTCAAGCCTTCCCGGACACGCGCAGCAGAAGCCTGAATCCTGACCGGACGGTCAACCACAAAACCTGACTGGTATCGATGGAGAGTAATTTTTAAATGGATATTTCCAGTGAAGACCTCACCGCCGTTTGGTTGACGATCAAACTTGCCGTCCTGGTGACCGCGATTCTTTTACTGATCGCCACTCCTATTGCCTGGTGGCTGGCCCATACCCGCCACCCCTTACGCGGCCCCGTCAGTGCGCTGGTGGCGTTGCCACTGGTCTTGCCGCCCAGCGTGCTGGGGTTTTATCTGCTATTGACCATGGGGCCGCACGGCCCGATTGGTCAACTGACCCAAAGCCTGGGACTGGGAACCTTGCCGTTTACCTTTGCCGGTCTGGTGGTGGCATCGGTGTTTTATTCCCTGCCTTTTGTTGTGCAACCAATACAAAACGCACTGGAAGCCCTGGGCGAGCGCCCGCGGGAAGCCGCCGCTACTCTGGGGGCCGGGCCATGGGATACCTTCTTCCATGTGATCTTGCCTCTTGCGCGTCCCGGTTTTTACACCGCTGCCGTGTTGGGGTTTGCGCATACGATTGGCGAATTTGGTGTGGTACTGATGATCGGCGGTAATATTCCCGGTGTCACCCAGGTTATTTCTGTGCAGATTTATAATCATGTCGAAGCGCTGGAGTACGGCCGCGCCCACACCCTGGCTGGCGGTATGGTGGTGTTTTCCTTTGTAGTGCTACTGCTGTTATACGGATTTCGTCGCGATCAGGGAGCCAAACCACTGCTATGAATACTGTTACCAAACAAGAGCCTGCAGCAACCCGGGTCCAGGATGACCTGCGAGTTCGCTGTCATTTGCAGCGCCCGGATTTCACTCTGGATGTTGACCTGACCCTTCCGGGCCGGGGAGTCAGTGTGCTGTTTGGCCATTCCGGTTCAGGCAAAACCACGCTGTTACGCTATATCGCCGGGCTTGAACGAGCCAATGGCACTTTGCTGTTTAAAGACCAATGCTGGCAAGACGAACAGCATTTTGTACCGACCTTTCAACGGGCACTGGCCTATGTCTTCCAGGAATCCAGCTTGTTTGACCACCTCACCGCGGCCGGTAATCTGCAGTTTGCGATCAAGCGTGCTCGCGGCAAGGTCGACAAGGAGGATTTTGAACAGGCGATTGATTTGCTCGGTATCCACCACACCCTGAAGCGTTACCCTCACCAGCTTTCGGGCGGCGAACGCCAGCGGGTGGCCATTGCCCGCGCCTTACTCAGCAAACCACGTTTGTTACTGATGGATGAACCTCTGGCATCTCTGGATGAACGCCGCAAACAAGAGATCTTGCCCTGGCTTGAACGCCTGAAAACCCATCTGGATGTACCGATTGTGTACGTCACTCATTCCCCGGCAGAAGTCGCCCGGCTGGCCGATTATCTGGTGGCACTCAAGGATGGACGGGTGATTGCCAGTGGCACCTTGAATGACACCCTCACCCAAATCAATTCGCCGCTCCAGCAGGGGGAAGAAGCCAGCGTGGTACTGCAGGGTCATATCCGCGAGCGTGACCGCCACTGGCAATTGGTACGTATCGGTTTTGCCCACCCGGAACACAGCCAGGATGATGACGGCTCTATCTGGATCAGTGATCCGGAGGTTGGCAATCTCCCCCCGGATAGATCGACAGCCAGTGCCAGTGACAACACCGGCTCCCATGCCGACGATCTTGACCAGCCAGTGCGGGTACGGATTCTGGCCAGTGACGTCAGCCTGTCCCTGAGTCGCCATGATGACACCAGTATCGTCAACGCCCTGCCCTGCATTGTCGAAGCCATCAGTGACGATGAACACCATTCTCTGGCGCTGGTACGGGTCAAGGTGGGAGAAACTCTGCTGCTGTCACGCATGACACGACGTTCGGTGATGCACCTGGCGCTGACGCCCGGCAAAACGCTGTGGGCACAGGTAAAATCTGCAGCGCTGGTGTAACTTGCGGCAGCTGGATTGACGCTGGCGATAGCTGCCTGGCGTCAGTCCCTGCGCCGCGATTCAGTCACTTTCACCCCATAGATATTCGTCGATTTCTTTCATCAGGTAAGCATTGTCTTGCAGATTGGCCGCCAGCGCTTCTGCTTCCTCACGGCTGTAACCATGCAGGTTAAAACTGGTGGTGCCGGCCGTATCGCCATCGTAAAACAAGTGCACAAGAAGCAACCAATTGTCGGTTAGTCGGGTTGGTCGCAGCTCAACCGCTGCACGTAACTTGCCTTCCAGCTGCAGCAGATAATGGCTGCTGCTATCCAGGGCCGCAGCATTTACCGGTATATCCTTTGTCATAGCGGACTCCTTTTCAGGTACTCCACCAGTGCCGCATCCATGGTGCTGACGTGCAAATCAAACCAGCCGGGCAATTGCTCCAGCGCATAGGCGCGACCAAAGCGCACCCGCCCTGCTTCAACACGGGCACGGAAGTTGGTCATCTCGCCCAGCACCCGGTTATGCTCGCCCCGATGTTCGGCGCTGGCAGGATAACCGGATTGCATCATCAGGCTGTTTTCACGCTCAAAATGCTCGGCCAAGTGATCGGTCAGCTGGCCAAACTGCTGAATAAATGCAGCGCCGGAAGCGGCTTTCAGTTGTGCCAGTCGCTCGGTAAATTGCTGATGGTCGGCATCAATATCAGCGTGACCAAGCATTAACTGGGGAGTGGTTGGGTCAGTGGTCATTAACTATCATCATCCGCAAGGCTGAGAGCCATTTGATACACCACGCTACCACCCACTTCATCTCGTGGGTCCAGTAGCAATAATTTTGTCAGCACCTGTTCAGCCAGTTCGATATGCCCCGCCCGCAACGACACAAAACCCAGGGCTTTCAGGCTGTACAGGTACAAGCGCACCGGACCATGAATGCCCGTACCAGGCAGCTGGTCAAACGGTGGCGAGTCCGGACTTAATAAACGCCAGTCGGGCTGAAAACCCGCTTGTTGCGCGGCCCGCTGTAAAACCTGTCCAATCAGTTGTCGGGCAGCATCCAGACAGTTGGCATAGGCATACATTTTGTAGAGTGCGATTTGTACTTCCAGCTGATCCGGCAGATGCTCGGCAACCTGTTGCAACAGTCGTTCGGCCCGGTGCCAGTCACGGGCAATATCAATCGGTTCACGCAAAAGCCGCTGCACCTCCAGCGAGATCAGACCATCAGGACTCAAGGGGGCATCGTTAAACAGTTCTCGTACCAGCATGGTCAGTCGGACTCCCGAGTCAGGCGGCATTTACCGAAGTACTGGATTGGCGGGCAAGGGTTTCGGGCAGCAGTCCCTGCTGCCGAATCCAGCGTTTGAAGGCTTTCATCACTGGTCGTGTCAGCCGGGTTTCCGCCAACAAGCGCCGCTCGTAAACGGCCAGAGTCAGTGACGGGTCCAGCTCTGCCAACGATTCATCCGGCAATTCGGCTGCCTGGGATTGCACTCTGGCCCGATACAGACACTGGCGAGCGCGTACGATCAGCGCGTGCGTATCATCCCCCAGCAACTCGCCGGGCTGGTGTTTGACGGCATCGTAAAGCCAGCTCATTCGCACTTTTTCATGCCGGGGCATTTTGCATTTACCATCCAGTACCTTAAGCATCACGGTGGTGGCGCAATCCACTTGCTCTGGGGTCAAGGGGTGATTGATCACCCAGACGCGGACCTGTGCCTCGACGGTCAGCTCGGCAGACAAGGTTGGGTCAGTCAACATGGCTATGGCTCCCTTTTGACGGTGGTTGGCTGCTGTGCCAGACAGCGATCGCGATATTCGTGCAATGATTCTTCGATCCCCAGATACGCATAGTCAGAGACCGGCTCGACTCCAACAGCACGAAGCTTGTCGGCTGGGCCGTCACCCACACGAGCCACCAGCACGGCGTCGCAGTCCTTGATCGTGGTCAGGATATCGGCCATGGCGGCATGATCCGCGCTATGGCCGTGGCAATACAGTCCAACGTCTCGCTGCTCCTGCCGCTCAATCCCTGCCTGGCTCAATTGATAGATAATAAAGTGACGGGCGTGACCAAAGTGCTGATTGATCGAGATATCATCCTTGCTGGCAACCGCTACGCGCCAGCTGGATGATGCTACCGGCCCAGTCCCAGGCACAGATATCGACTCAGACACGAACGTTTAACCGCGCCGCAGCCGCTTCCCGGACTTCGCTGTCGTCGTCATCCAGAACCGGGGTCAGGGCATCCAGCGGAGCATTGGCCACCGCTTCCAGTCGCACGGTCCAGTCCGGGTCATCAAGCAGCACCACGACGTCCGGCCCCTGTAGCCGGGACGCAACAATACGGCGTACTTCCGGTTCCGGGTCGTAAGCCATCATGACCAGACTTTCTTCCGGCAGGCGTTTAGCCACCATCTTGCGCACCTGGCGGTCTTCATCTCGCATAAAGCGGAACAGTCGTCCTTCCGGCAGGCGTTGAACGACATAGGCTCGCACCAGGTAATCACGATCAACCGCCATTTTTTCCAGCTGTTCCAGCGGCAAGCGATCGGCCACGGTAATACGCACTTCCCGGTCTTCGTCGTTCATCAGGGCGTGCAGTTGCTCTCGCGGCAGACGATAGGCAACGGCTCGGCGCACCGCTTCGTCAGAATCCGTCACCAGTTGGTTCAGGTCGTCCAGCGGCGCATATCGAACCGCGATGGCGCGCCGCTCCCAAAAGGCATCGGCGAGGTAATGCCGTGCCAGCTCTGGGTTAAAACGTAAGAAACGATCCATTTGCCGACCGCTATCTACCGCAATACAGGCATCTCCCGGGATGCAGCGCCCTGCCAGTAGCAGATTGGCGCGATAGCGACAACGGCGACAGTCACCAATGGGAGTGAGATTCTCGGTATCGGAATTCATGCTGGCTCCGCTAGTCGTCAATAATTTCGGCAAATACGATCCCGGAAGCGACTTCAACATCCCGCGTCAGGGTCGAGCAATGATCACGGGAATCGACCAGAAACACGTTGAATCCCGGCCTTTCCAGGTAGGGAAACGGGTAGTTGATATCGTCATCGAAGCACCAGGTAAAGTGCATGCCCTTGTACTGTTCACGCAGCTCGAGCAGCGTTTTTTCACTCAAACCCTGCTGTTCGACATAGTCAAAAATCGCTTGCAGTTGATGGCGGTTACTCATGATGAACTCTCCTGCTGTCTGGCCCAGGTCGCCCGTGCGGACGCTTCCATAATTTTTAACAACCAGGGTGGTGGCGTTTGATCCAGCACCCGTTGAAACTCAGCCATCATGGCTGTGGCAGCCCGAGGTGTACCGGATTTGACCGGGTGCAAACCAGCATTCACAACCTTGGCGCTGGCAAGGCCGCCAATGGTCAGTGCACATAACACATGGCAATCACGGATCAGATTGGCTCTGGCGCTGTGCTTGTCACCCTTGTATTGCTCAACCAGCACTCTCGGGGCTGGTACTTCACGAACATCAATCAGACGAACTTCCAGTGCCGATACCTGATAAACCAGAAAACGTTCACAGGTGCCAAACGGGCCATCGACACGATCACCACGATTGGAGGCACAGGCAATACGCACAGATCCTGGCATATCACCTTCCTGATAAGGCTGTGGTGAGGGCACCGACTGGCGCATATCCACACCTTGACCACGTAACAGCGCAATCACTTGGCGCAGGGTGTCATCGTCGACCGGTTTTAATGCGCCTCGACCAGCCTGGCGCAGGCGATTCAGACGCAAGCGTCCAAGCCGTTGTGGCGTCAGCGGCAACCCTACCGCCCGGATCAGGATATCCATCCATTCAGCCAAAGCGATATCGGGCAACAACCGCGATGCCATCCCAATCCGCAGCGCGACGTGGTCGGTTAACCCTGACGCCGCGGCCACCTCAAGCCTCCGCGCCGCGTTTTGCCCGGACGGTCAGAGGCAAGTCCGGTTTACCTGGCAAGGTAGCTATGATGTAGCTGGAGCCATCGCCCAGGGTCAGTTCCCCTCCCCAGGCATCGGCGGAATCAAATTCGATAGTGGTAATAATATCTTCCTGGTCTTTCTTCGGGACATACAGGGTCAGTTCACCCTTGTCGTTTTCGCGCAGCATGATATTGGGCATGGGAGTCATCCTAGGTATTGTCATTCATGAGTTCAGCCACTGTTTACGATCTGCATGCGCTGATAAATCTCCTTACAGAGCACGCCATGCGCGATTCAGTGTGACCAGAAGGTATATTGAGGCATCCGTTACAACTGGAGATCCAGCTGGCGGAAACCAGAAAACCACGAGTGCCAGAGGCAACTCGCGGTTTCAACAACTGACCATCAGCGACCAGCGACAGGGCAACCCCGCGCAGGTCCAGCGGTAACACCCCACTAACAGGTGTTACCGCAACCGACTGGCGATTATCTGACCAGGTCGTAGTTATAATCAGTTGTTTGCATGCCACGAGTGTCGTCATCCAGACGTTCCAGCACAGAGTTAACCAGTGTGGTCAGAATCTGCATGGCACCTTCATAGCCGAGGGTAGTTTGGCGATGCAGGTGGTGACGGTCGAAGATCGGGAAGCCGATACGGATCAGCGGTACTTCGAACTCTTTGCCTTTGTAAAGCGTGTCACGCTGGATGAACTTGCCGTAGCTGTTACCAATCATGAAATCTGGCTTGTTGGTGAATACCAGTGAGCGCATATGCCACAAATCCTTACCGACATGAACTTCACAGTCAGCACCTTGTGGGTAATTGGCCAGCATGGCGTCCATCATTTTTTTCCAACGCTTGTTACCGTTGTTGGCAAGAATATGAGTTGGTTCACAGCCCAGTTCCAACAGGAAGTGAGTCATGCCTTCGACATAATCCGGATCACCCCACAAGGCAAATTTCTTGCCGTGCAACCAGGTGTGTGAATCCGTCATCATATCGACCAGACGACCCCGTTCTTTTTCCAGAGAGGCGGCAATCGGCTTGCCGGTGATTTCGCTGACTTTCATCAGGAATTCGTCGGTCCAGCCCAGACCCATCGGGATCTTCAGCGCAGGTACGGCATGCTTCCAGGTGTTCTTGACGTACTTGGTGGTTTTGGTCAGCTGGTTAGGCTGCAACATGATGGTGTTCAGCGCGTTAGGCGCATCTTTCACTTCATCCTGAGTGGTGCCACCAGCGTACATGCGGAACTGGCCATCAGCCGGGGTATCCAGTACTTCATCCGGATCAGACAGCAGGGTGAAATCGACATCCATCTCTTTCATCATGCGTTTGATAACGCGGTAGTTACCCAGATAGGTTTCAAAGCCTGGTACCAGGTTCAACTTGCCGTTGCTACCCACTACCTTGTCTTCCATGTAGTTCAGGGTGAAGTAGCGGGCAATACCTTCAAACATATTGTCCCAACCAGTCACATGCGAACCCACAAACGATGGTGTATGTGCGAATGGTGTTGGGTACTCCTGCGGCACGTGTCCTTCTTTTTTGGAGTTATTGATAAAGGCGTTAAGGTCATCACCAATAACTTCTGCCATGCAGGTGGTTGACACGGCAATCATGTCTGGCTTGTAAGTTGCCTTACAGTTTTCCAGACCGTCTTTCATGTTTTGCTGGCCACCAAATACTGCGGCGTCTTCTGTCATTGAGTCAGAAACACAAGCCACTGGCTCTTTGAAGTGACGGTTGAAGTAGGTACGGAAGTACGCCACACAACCCTGGGAACCGTGTACGTAAGGCATGGTTTTTTCAAAACCCAGGGCACACAGAACAGCTCCCAGTGGCTGACAAGCCTTGGCCGGGTTGACGGTCAGGGCTTCACGCTGGAAGTTCAGCTCCTTGTACTCTTCAGAGGTGGTCCACATGAAGGTTTCGTCAATTTTTTCCTGACTGTGGGCTTCTTCGAAACTGGCTTTCTTGTTGCTCAGTGACTCTTTGTAATCATCATCACGGAACAGCGGATAGCTTGGTTTAATGTTGTCTACTGACTGGCTCATAAGAGTCCTCCTCTCCCGCGCCACTAATCTGTGGTCTGGCGGGTAAATGGGATGATTCAGATGAGGGCAACCACGCCCTCACCCGTTCGTGCATCGGGAAATCAGGCGCTTGCTGCCACAGCGGAGTCTTCCGCTTCGGTTTTCTTCCATGGCGCAGCCAGCATTTTCCAGCAAGGGTTATTCAGGGTCATATCCATGTCGCGGGCGAAGATGGCGAAACCATCAAAGCCGTGATACGGGCCGGAATAATCCCAGGAGTGCATTTGACGGAAAGGCACGCCCATTTTCTGGAAGATGTATTTTTCCTTGATGCCGGAACCGATCAGGTCTGGTTGGACCTTTTTCACGAACTCTTCAAATTCGTAACCAGTCACATCATCGTACAGCAGGGTGGAGTCACCCATTTCTTTCAGAGTACGGTCGTAATCATCGTTGTGACCGAATTCATAACCGGTACCAACCACTTCCATACCCAGATCTTCATAGGCACCAATCACGTGACGAGGACGCAAGCCACCGATGTACAGCATGACGCGCTTGCCTTCCAGGCGTGGACGGTACTTGGCGATCACGGCTTCCCATTCTGGTTGGTACTTGGCAATCACTTCTTCACACTTGGCCTGGATGCTTTCGTCAAACTGGGCAGCAATCTTGCGCAGTGACTCACAGGTTTTGGTAGGGCCGAAGAAGTTGTATTCCATCCACGGAATCTTGTACTTCTCTTCCATGTGACGGGAGATGTAGTTCATTGAGCGATAGCAGTGAACCAGGTTCAGTTTCACTTTTGGCGTCAATTCGATCTCAGAGATGGTGCCATCACCAGACCATTGCGCCACAACTCGCAAGCCCATTTCTTCCAACAGGATACGGGAAGACCAGGCATCACCACCGATGTTGTAATCGCCGATAATGGCAACGTCGTATGGTGTGGTTTCAAAACTGTTGTCTTCGTCACGGGCACCCAGTGCCCAGTCACGGACGGCATCGTTGGCAATGTGGTGACCCAGGGACTGGGAAACGCCACGGAATCCTTCACAACGAACCGGTACAACTGTCTTGCCGTGCTCGGCGGTTTTCTTTTTGGAGACCGCTTCAATATCGTCACCGATCAGACCGATCGGGCACTCGGATTGAATGGAAATCCCTTTGTTCAGCGGGAACAGGGTTTCGATTTCATCGATCAGCTTGGACAGTTTTTTGTCACCACCGAAGACGATGTCTTTTTCCTGAAAATCCGAGGTAAAGTTCATGGTCACAAAGGTGTTCACCCCTGTGGTACCGATGTAGTAGTTACGACGTCCTGCACGGCTGTATTGACCACAACCAACCGGGCCGTGAGAGATATGGATCATGTCCTTGATAGGACCCCATACCACACCCTTGGAACCAGCATAGGCACAACCACGAATGGTCATTACACCGGGCAAGGATTTTTTGTTGGACGTAATACATTTCTTGGATTGTTCGAGTTCAGGGTCGTTTGGAGTCAAGTGCTTGGCGCGGTCTTTTTTGGCTTTTTCTGGATAGACCTCAAGCACTTCCTGAATCAACGATTCTACTTCATCGCGGGACATGGCCATGGTGAGCCTCCTTCAAGTTAATAACGGGTAACAGACCGGGTTGCGCAAGTGAGGGGGTACCTGCGCAACACGGGTTCCGATAGGACCAATCTGTCCTATCCCGAGCATGGGCAGCCAACTCAGGAGAGTCAGCTCAGCCCGACCGCTTAAGCTTCGGCAGCGAGCTCAGCAGCAGTTTTACCGACGACAGAAGCGTCTTCTTCTTCCATGATGCCGAATTCCATCAACAACTCTTCCAGCTCATCCATAGTCACAGGCTGTGGAATAACCAGTTTTTTGTTGTCGATGATTTTGTTGGCCAGGGCACGATACTCATCCGCTTGTTTAGCGGTTGGATCGTACTCAATCACAGTCATACGACGGATTTCTGCACGCTGTACTACGTTGTCACGTGGGATGAAGTGGATCATCTGAGTGCCGATTTTGGCAGCCAGTGCTTCGATCAGCTCATCTTCACGGTCAGTGTTACGAGAGTTACAGATCAGGCCAGCCAGACGAACACCGCCGGAGTTGGCATATTTCACGATGCCTTTGGAGATGTTGTTGGCTGCATACATAGCCATCATCTCGCCAGAGCATACGATGTAGATTTCTTGCGCTTTGTTTTCACGAATTGGCATGGCGAAACCACCACACACCACGTCACCCAGTACGTCATAGAAAACGAAATCCAGATCGTCTTCGTAAGCGCCTTCTTCTTCCAGGAAGTTAATGGCCGTGATAACACCGCGACCGGCACAACCAACACCTGGCTCTGGACCACCGGATTCAACGCAACGGATATCGCCGTAGCCGGCTTTCAGTACGTCTTCCAGTTCCAGATCTTCCACGGTGCCTGCTTCAGCAGCCATTTCCATAATGGTGTTCTGAGCTTTGGAGTGAAGGATCAAACGAGTGGAGTCTGCTTTTGGATCGCAGCCAACAATCATTACTTTTTTGCCAGCTTCTGCCAGAGCAGCCACCAGATTCTGAGTGGTAGTGGACTTACCGATACCGCCTTTGCCATAAATGGCGCATTGACGCATAGCCATAGTCTGTATCTCCTGTAAATTTCCGAGCGAGGACCTTTACCCTTAAGGGTTCGGGGAGGCAGGCAACCGTGCTTCGTTGGCACTACTGATAACAAATCAGTCGCTTCCGGCATTTACCGAAAGCCTGTGCTGCCTGTTCACCAGTCCAATACTGCAGACCTCATGCCATTCCGAATAAAATATATAAGTAATTGTTTTTTAAGTTATTTTTATTTTTGTTAAGGATTTATTATCAGTATGTATCACGACAACAACAGTGACGATGTACTACACCCAACAAACAATTTGTCGGGTTTTGACGATTCTATTGATGTCAGATTATTGTCATATATCGATCGCCATATCCGGGGATAAAAAGTCTATATAAGTAGCTATATCTGAATGTCGTCTTTACGCCAAAAAACAGCCGTACGGTTGCTTTGCTACACAAAAAAACAAGGCCGGGAGGAGAGAAATTCAGCGGCCACAGGGCGCAGACAGCCGATCTGGCGGAACAGACTGGCCCGCCATCAATCTGGCCTGAATATTGAAGCAGTCACGGTAACGCTCAAGCGATTTATCCAATATGACGACAGAGAGGAATCCCACATGGCAAGCTCGGAGCTTCTGCAAACACTGACCAACGGTCTGCGTACAGGGCAGATCATTCCGTACCTGGGTGCGGAAACATTAAACGGTGTCGTAGAAACCACCACTGGCGAAGCGATTCCTGCCGACAGTGACAGTCTGATACTGGCAATGAATGGCGGTAAACCCATGGCCCCGCGACTGATGTATGAATTCCCCCGTGCGGCGATGAACCTGGAAAACAAAAAGGGCCGCAAATTTATCGAGCGCTTTCTGACCACCCAGTATGGCGAACGCCAATGGACCCAGTCCCCCTTCCACCAGTGGCTGGCGGATATGGAACTGCCTTACATTGTTGATATCAATCGCGACACCCAGCTGCAGAATGCCTATCAGGGCCGCCCCCATACCCTGATCGTAGGTATCTCTCGTATCGCTGGCACCGACTATCGTTTCCGGATTTTCCAGTCCGATGGCAGTGACTACAGCGAAATAGACCAAGACAGCGTCGACAGCCAATTGCCGATCCTGTTCAAGCCCATGGGTACTCCGGTCCCCGAGCCTTGTTATATCGCTTCTGACGCCGACTATGTTGACTACATCACTGAACTGATGGGAGGTTTCGCCATTCCTGGTTTCCTCAAACAATACCGTCAGGGCAAACAATACCTGTTTGCTGGTATGCGGATGCAACGGGACACCGAACGCATGGTGTTGAGCGACATTATGTACAGCGCTGGCGAACCGGCGGGCTGGGTCTTGATGCCCGAACCCAATGATAAAGAACGTCGCTTCTGCGACAAAAAGAACCTGGTGATTGTTGAAGCCGATTTCAGTGAACTGATGGCCGAAGCACAAGCACTGACGGCTTGATACCTTGTTGATAGCTTGATACCTGTTGCCCTTATTGGACCCGTACCAATGGGCTTCAGCCCTCTCAGCCTAATCGTGGTGGGTGAGAGGGCTGATATTGACTCCTCATTTCTGTTCTCACCATCCTCTCTGTTGTCGTATTACTGACCCGGCCCCGGGCCTTCTCCCCCATACAGTCTTCCGTGCTTCTGCCCTGGATAACACACCATAAGACCTTTCAGCACGCCCCTCTTGCCTTATCCAACTTGCCTTGTTTTGTCATACAAAAAGACTATACCTTGACATAGTGGGTAATCCTGTTCAAAAACAGCTTGGAGCCTTGCCGTTGACAGGTATAACTACATAAGCAAACACTTGAAGCGGTCATCAGGAAAGCGGATGCTAATAACAAGGCAAACGCTGGCAGCGGATGTCCAGCTCATCAAACCAGCCTCTTTGCGCGATCATTGTAAGTAACCCGACATCCCTTGGAGCACCTGTCTTCCATCAGGGCTCAGGGACAAGGAATCAAGGCCCGGACGCCTTACCGGCCGGTGCCAGCACCTCGGCAAAAGGATAACCATATGCTCAAGAGCTACGATGATGCACCATTAACAACCGACCTCTCTCGTAAAACCCTGGCCCTGGTTCTGGCCGGTGGTGAAGGCAGCCGATTAAAACAGCTCACTCGCTGGCGGGCCAAACCGGCGGTTCCTTTTGGTGGCAAATACCGCATTATCGATTTTGTATTGTCGAACTGTGTTAACTCAGGTATTCGCAAAATCAGTGTGGTTACCCAGTACAAATCCCACTCGCTGATTCGTCACGTCCAGCGGGCCTGGTCTTTCATGCGTTATGAAGTGGGTGAGTTTGTTGAACTGATGCCCGCCCAGCAACGTATCGATAAAGGCTGGTACAAAGGTACCGCCGATGCCATTTATCAGAATCTCGACATCCTGCGCCATCACACCCCCAACTATGTGCTGATACTTGGTGGTGACCATATTTATTCCATGGACTACACCCGCATGTTGGCCGCCCACCAGCAATCCGGTGCCGATGTCACGGTCGGTTGTGTCGAAGTTCCCCTTGAAGAAGCCTCCGACTTCGGGGTGATGTCGATCGACGAAAACATGAAAGTCACCCGTTTCAGCGAAAAGCCCGCCAACCCGGAATGTATTCCCGGCAAACCAGAATCAGCGCTGGCCTCCATGGGCATTTATGTCTTCTCCAGTGATTTTCTTTACCGCACCCTGATTGACGATAACGACAACCCGGATTCCTCCCGCGATTTCGGCAAGGACATTATTCCCGGCGTAATATCACGGCATAATGTCCAGGCCTTCCCATTTACGGATGAAGCCAGCGGTAAACCGGCTTACTGGCGGGATGTTGGCACTTTGCAGGCGTTCTGGAAGGCCAATATCGATCTCTGCAGCATCACCCCGGAGCTGAACCTCTATAACCGCGACTGGCCAGTCTGGACGTATCAGCCACAATTACCTCCCGCCAAATTCACCTTCGATGACGAAGGTCGCCGGGGTGAGGCCATCGACTCGCTGGTCGCTGGTGGTTGCATTATTTCCGGTGGCAGAATCAAGCGCTCGATCATTTCCAGTGACTGCCGGATTCACAGCTACTGTCATGTCAAAGACACCGTCATGCTGCCAAACGTCAATGTACATCGTTATTGTCGCATCCAGAATGCGGTGATTGACAAGGATTGCGAAATACCGGAAGGCACCATTATTGGTGAAGATCCCGAAGCCGACCGTCAGCGCTTTTACGTCGATGAATCCGGCATCGTGCTGGTCACGCCCGATATGTTGGGGCAAAGCATCCATATGACCCGCTGATCCGGTAGATAAACTGACGGCCAAAGCCTCACGACAGCCCCATACCGACAACACCCTGGAACCTGTTTCCATAACGGACCGTTCATATGCAGCCAAACAAGATCAAACTGGTTATTTGCTGGCACATGCATCAGCCTCACTATCGTGACGGGCTTGATGGCCAGTATCGCCTGCCGTGGGTTTACCTGCATGCCATCAAGGATTATTCCGATATGGCTGCCCATCTGGAAAACAATCCGGCGGCCCGCGTAGTCGTCAACTTCGCCCCGGTGTTACTGGAACAGCTGGATGACTATGCCATCCAGATGCGCCAATGGCTGGCCGATGCCCAACCCACCGGCGACCTGCTGCTGAACCTGGTCGCTGGCGCCAGCCCTGTCACCGATGACCTCGCGGCCCGGCTGGATATTCTGCAATCGTGCAGCAAGGCCTTTGCCCCAACCATGATTGATCGCTTTCCACCGTTCCGCAAACTGCTGGATATGGCCCAGGGTGATCAGATCACCACGATCGACGATGCGCACAGCCTGTCGTATTTCAATCGTGATTTTTTTACCGACCTGCTGGTCTGGTATCACCTTGCCTGGATGGGACATTCCCTGCGCCTGCGAGATGAACGGGTTGGACAACTGATCAACAAGGGCCTGGCAGAAGAGCACTTTAATCACGACGACCAGCGCACTCTGGTGTCCATCATGGCGGACATCCTTGAAGACATTGTGCCCCGTTACCGCCAGTTACAGGATAGCGGCCAGATTGAAATATCCATGACGCCATACGGCCATCCGATTGTGCCGCTGCTGATTGATTTTAATACCACCCGTGATGCCATGCCGGACGCCGCCTTGCCAGAGCATCCGGGTTATCCCGGCGGTTATGAGCGTGCCCGCTGGCATATGCAGCACGGTATTGAGCAATTCCGGCATTTCTTTGGGCGCGCACCCTCCGGGGTCTGGTTGTCCGAAGGGGCGGTATCCAGTGCCGCGGTCGGCTTGCTCGATGAATTTGATATTCGCTGGACCGCTTCCGGTGAAGGCGTCTGGCGGCATTCCTGTGAAGCCTCCCAGCTGGATATCCACGATATCTCCTCCAAACGGGCACTCTATCAACCGATGCGCCACAACGATCAACAATGTGCATTGTTTTTCCGCGATGACGGCATGTCGGACCTGATTGGTTTTGAATACAAAAGCTGGGACCCGCAAGACGCCGCCAACAACTTTGCCCACAATCTCGACAACATCGCCAACCACCTTGGTGACCAGGTCGACCAGCATGTGGTTGCGGTGATTCTGGATGGCGAAAACCCCTGGGAATATTACCCGGACAACGGCTACACCTTCCTCGAAACTCTCTACCAGACCCTGACCGAGCATCCGCGTATCGCCATGACAACCTTCTCCGATGCCCTTGACCAGAATGCCTGCGTGCGTGATTTACCAGTGCTCAAGGCTGGCAGCTGGGTGTATGGCAGTTTCTCAACCTGGATTGGCGACAAGGACAAAAACATCGGCTGGGACTTGCTGGTAGAAGCCAAGCAGGTGTTTGATCAGGTCGTTGCCAGCCAGCAACTCAGTGACGATGAACAAACCATTGCCACCCACCAGCTGGCGGTCTGTGAAGGCTCCGACTGGTTCTGGTGGTTTGGTGACTACAACCCGGCCGACTCGGTTCGTGACTTTACCCTGCTTTATCAGCGCCACCTGGAAAAACTGTATCAGCTGCTGAAGCAGCCGATACCCGACAACCTTGACCGCTTACAGACTGGTGGTGGCAGTCACTCCAACCATTCAGGCACCATGATTCGCAACTGAACAGGGATGATGATGGCTAATACAACCGCAAGCACTGCGCCCAAGATACAACCGGATCCACGCTCACGCTGTGCCGGAGTGCTGCTGCACCCAACCTCGTTGCCATCCGGCAAACTGGATGAATCGGCCTGGTTGTTTCTCGACTGGATGCAAGCCGCTCATTTGACGGTGTGGCAAATGTTGCCCTTGATGGAACCTCTGGACGGCCTGTCACCCTATCAGGGTGTCTCGGCCTTCGCCCTCAATCCTGCCCTGTTGCCGGATCATTGGCAAAACCAGATCGACCCTCAGGCGCTGGCGGCATTTATCGCCAATCCACCACACTGGCTGCAACCTTACGCCCGTTTCACATTACTGAAACAGCTGCATGACGGCAGCGCCTGGAACCAGTGGCCCGATGTCTACAAATTCCGTGACCCACAGGCTCTGGCCGATCTGGATCAACACTATGCTGACGAACTGCACGCCATTGTCAGCCAACAGTTCGCCTTGATCCAGTGCTGGCAGCAGCTGAAACACGCAGCCAATACCCGAGGCATCCAACTGTTTGGGGATATGCCGATTTTTGTTGCCTACGACAGCGTCGATGTCTGGAGCAATCCGGACGAATTCAAGCTCGACGACAACCTCAACCCTACCGTTGTCACTGGTGTGCCACCGGATTATTTTTCTGCCACGGGCCAGCGTTGGGGCAACCCTCATTACCACTGGCCTCATATGGAAGCCAACGGCTTTTATTGGTGGCGACAACGTATGGCCTGGAGTCTGGAGCTGTTTGACCTGGTGCGTATTGATCATTTCCGCGGTCTGGAAGCCAGCTGGGAGATTGCCGTCAGCGAGCCAACCGCCATGACAGGCAACTGGGTTAAAGCCCCCGGACACGCTCTGCTCTCGGCACTACAAGCCACCCATGACCCACTGCCAGTAATCGCCGAAGATCTCGGAATCATTACCCCGGAAGTGGTGGCACTGAAAGAGGCCTTTGGTTTGCCCGGTATGTCGGTACTGCAATTCGGTTTTAATGGCTTGCCCGACAACCCTCACGCACTGACCGAACAGGTCGAAAATTCGGTGGTTTATACGGGTACCCACGATAACGAAACCACCCTTGGCTGGTGGCAAGCCCTACAGGATGACGGCCAGAAACACTGGATTCTGTCGCAGCTCGACCTCCATGTCGGTGAGATGCCCTGGCCGCTGATCGATGCCGCGCTTCAATCACCTGCCTATATGGCCATTATGCCGCTACAGGACTTTCTCGGACTGGATAACCAGTCCAGAATGAACACTCCCGGCACCATCGTCGATAATTGGCACTGGCGTTATCAACCACAACAACTGACTGAGGCGCTGGCACAACGGATTGCCACCCTGGTCGATCGCTGTGAACGTTACCCTGCCGAGCAAGAGAAACAGAAACCTCATGACTGAAACAACCGCCGTGTCACAACACCTGCAATGGCTGGAAAACGGCGAACATCCGGACCCTTTCCGTTTTCTGGGTTTGCATCAGGATGACCAGGGCTGGCTTGTCCGGGTCTGGTTGCCCGGTGCCCGTTACGCCTGGCTGGAACAGCAACCACTGCAACCGCTGTCGGATAGCGGTTGTTTTGTTGCCCGTCTCAATAAGGCCCAATACCAGCAGCTACCAGAACATTACCGCGTTGCCTGGCAAGAAGACGACGCCATTCGCCATGAAATCACTTCTCCCTGGTCTTTTTCCCGCCAAGCGGGAGACCTCGATCTGCATCTGTTTGCCGAAGGTCGCCACTGGCAAATCTATAATCTGTTAGGTGCTCACCCACGCTGTATTGATGGCATCGACGGCGTGTATTTTGCTGTTTGGGCACCCGCAGCCAAACGGGTCTCGGTGATTGGCAGCTTTAATAACTGGCATGGCCTGCGCCACCCGATGCGCCCTTGTGATGGTTCCGGCATCTGGGAACTGTTTATCCCCGGCCTGCACCCCGGTGATCTCTATAAATTTGAAATTCTCAGTGGCCATACCAATACCCTGCGCATCAAGACCGATCCTTACGCCCGGCAGATGGAACTGCGCCCGGAAACCGCTTCCGTCGTTTGTCGCAGTCAATATGCCTGGCAAGACAAGCAATGGCTGACGCAGCGGGCTGCGGCCGACTGGCAACACCAGCCCATCAGTATTTATGAGCTGCACCTTGGTTCCTGGGCGCGGGATAATCAGGGCCACTTTCTCAATTACCGTGAACTGGCCCAGCGGCTGGTGGGCTATTTGCAACACACGGGCTTTACCCATGTTGAGCTACTGCCCATTGCCGAACACCCTCTCGACCAGTCCTGGGGCTATCAGACCTCCGGGTATTACGCTCCGACCAGTCGCTTTGGTCATCCCGATGATCTGCGCTTTCTGATCGACCTGTTGCACCAACACCAGATAGGTGTCTTCCTCGACTGGGTACCAGCCCACTTCCCACGGGATGACTTTGCTCTCGCCCGCTTCGATGGCACCGCGCTGTACGAACACGCTGATCCGCGTCAGGGTGAGCATCTGGAATGGGGCACCTATATTTTTAACTACGGCCGTAACGAGGTACGTAATTTCCTCATTGCCAATGCCCTTTACTGGTTGCAGGAGTTCCACCTCGATGGCCTGCGGGTTGATGCCGTGGCCTCCATGCTGTGCCTTGACTACGCCCGGGAAGAAGGCCAATGGTTACCCAATCGCTATGGCGGCAACGAAAATCTGGAAGCGATTGAATTCATCAAGACCCTCAACCACGAAGTACACGCCCAATGCCCCGGAGCCCTGATGATGGCAGAAGAGTCCACCTCCTGGCCGATGGTTTCGCGCCCGACCTGGATGGGTGGGCTGGGCTTCTCCATGAAGTGGAATATGGGCTGGATGAACGACACGCTGAGCTATTTCAAACAAGACCCTATTTACCGCAGCCATCACCATAACCAGCTGACGTTTAGCCAGATGTACGCCTACACAGAAAACTTCGTCTTGCCGTTGTCCCACGATGAAGTAGTGCATCTGAAAAATTCACTGGCAGGTAAAATGCCTGGGGATAACTGGCAGAAAATGGCCAACCTGCGGCTATTACTGGCCTGGCAATGGCTGAACCCCGGCAAAAAACTGCTGTTTATGGGGGGCGAACTGGGCCAGTGGACTGAATGGAACGAAGCCGTTTCCCTCGATTGGCATCTGCTCAACTACCCGGATCATCAAGGGATCCAGCAGCTGGTGTGTGACCTCAACCACCTGTACCGCCAGGCACCGGCGTTGCATCAGTACGAGTTTGAACAACAGGGATTCGAATGGATCGACTGCAATGATTCCCAGCACTCACTGCTGAGTTTTATCCGCAAAGGCGACCACGAATGCATGGTCTGTCTGTTCAACTTTTTACCGCTACCACGCCAGCATTATCCGGTTGGCATGCCGCACGCCGGCAGCTGGCAAGAAACCCTGAATACCGATGCCGGACTGTACGGCGGCAGTAATGCCGGTAATCAGGGCATCGTTTATACACAAGAGCAACCGCTTATGGGTCAACCCTGTTCCGCGCTGGTGACATTACCACCACTTGGCGCAGTGGTACTGACATACCAGGATTACAAGGGTCCTCATCCTTCATGAATATATTGTTTGCCACCTCTGAAATTCATCCGGTGATCAAGACCGGCGGTCTGGCGGATGTATCGGGAGGTTTGCCGAATGCTTACTCCCGTCTCGACAACCAGGTACGTGTTGTACTGCCGGGTTACCTCGCGGTATGGGAAAAACTGACCCAGGTTCGCAAAATTGCCGCGTTCCAGATTCACACCAGTTTTTACAGTCACTCCGTGATCATCAAAGAGGCCTGCTGCAAAGGCATCGATGTTCCGCTATGGATTGTCGATATTCCTGAACTGTTCGACCGTCCAGGGAATCCTTACCTGGCCGATGATGGCCGGGACTGGTGGGACAATGGCGAACGTTTCGGGGTGTTCTCCCGCATTGTTGCCGAGCTGGCCATGGACAAACACGGCATCGGCTGGCGCGCCGACCTGGTTCAGGCCAACGACTGGCAAACCGGCCTGGTACCGGCTTACCTCGCCGAAGAAAGCCAGCCTCCGGCCACTATTTTTACCATCCACAACATGGCTTATCAGGGCAATTTCCCCAACAGCCTGTTTAATTATCTCAACCTGCCCTGGCACTGGTGGAACGCCGAAGGTGGTATCGAATTCCATGGCCAGATGTCGATGCTCAAAGCCGGTATCGAGATGGCTGACTGGGTCACTACCGTCAGCCCCACCTACGCCCAGGAAATCACTCTGCCGGAATTTGCTTACGGGCTGGAAGGTGTGATGGCCCGCAAACAGCGCGAAGGCCGTTTGGTTGGCATTATTAACGGCATTGACGAGGATGTCTGGAACCCTGAGACCGACCGTCTGATCAGCCGTACCTACAGCGCCAAAAAAGGCCGGGTAGCGGCCAAGGCCGATAACAAGAAGGCCTTGCTTAACCATTTTGGCTGGCATGAATCCGAAATCGATCTCAAGGTCCCGGTGATTGGAATGGTCGGCCGTCTGGTCTGGCAGAAAGGCGTGGATCTGGTACTGGATCTGATTCCACAAATGCTTGAGCAGCACAATGCCATCTTTCTGGTACTGGGCAGCGGTGATCGCCAGCACCACGAAGCCCTGCAGCGACTGGCCATCAATTATCCGCGCCGGGTGCTGGTTTATCTGGGCTATTCAGAAGCACTGGCTCACCTAGTCGAAGCCGGGTCCGATATGTTCCTGATGCCCTCCCGTTTTGAGCCGTGTGGCCTCAACCAGATTTACAGCCTGATGTACGGTACTCCACCTATCGTGCACAGCACCGGCGGCCTCGCCGATACCGTGGTGAATGCCACCAAGGAACACCTCGATGACGGCACCGCCACCGGCTTTGTTTTTTACGACCCCAGCCTGCATGCCCTGAAATCAACCCTACAGCATGCCCTGCACCTGTTTGGCAAAAAACGGACTTGGCAAAAGCTGCAAAAACAAGGCATGCAACAGCATTTTGGCTGGCAGAACAGCGCCCAACACTATCTGAACCTGATTCAGTAATTCAGCAGGAGAGCTTTATTATGTCGGCACACATTCCCGCGACAACCCCGAATGCCCTGTCTCCGCAAGAACAGCGCCAGTTAATAGAAGACTTGCTCAAGAAGGTCGGCATGAACGTGACCGACATCGAAGAAGACTTTGTTGACTACCTCTACAACACACTGGGGCGCAACCTGGCCTCGGAGCCGGATTACCACTACAAGGCGCTGGCCTACGCCGTGCGCGATCGCCTGATGAAACTGTGGAAGCAAACCTGGGCCGGCTACCATCAGGAAAAAAGCAAAAAAGCCTATTACCTGTCGATGGAGTTTTTGATCGGCCGCTCTTTAAGCAACAACATGCTCAACCTCGGCATTGAGAACAAGGTTGATCAGGCCCTGTACAAACTGGGCCTGTTGTTGGAACACGTTGAAGATGCCGAAGCCGATGCCGGTCTTGGTAACGGGGGCCTGGGCCGTCTGGCCGCCTGCTTCATGGACTCCTGCGCTACCTTGAGCCTGCCGGTGATGGGCTACGGCCTGCGTTATGAATACGGCATGTTCAAACAGCTGATCCAGAATGGCCATCAGATCGAAGCCCCTGACCATTGGCTCGGTTACGACAACTACCCCTGGGAGTTCCCGCGGCGGGAATATACCCGCGTGGTCCGCTTTGGTGGCGTCTCGCGCCCTTACCGCGACCACCAGACCAATCGCCTGGAAGTGCGCTGGGAAGATACCGAAGAAGTACTGGCCGTGCCGTATGACGTCCCCATTCCGGGCTACAAGAATGGCATTGTCAACACCTTGCGCCTGTGGTCTGCCCAGGCCACCGAAATCTTTGATTTTTCTGAATTCAACCGGGGGTCTTATTTCGAAGCCGTATCTTCCAAAGCCGAAGCAGAAAACATCACCATGGTGTTGTACCCCAATGACACCAGCGAAAACGGCAAGGAGCTGCGCCTGAAGCAGCAGTACTTCCTTGTCTCGGCATCACTGCAGGATGTGGTCAGCCAGTGGATCGAACAACACGGCCACAATATGGACGATTTCGACGACCATAATGTTTTCCAGCTGAACGATACCCACCCCAGCCTGGCGGTCGCAGAGCTGATGCGTATTCTGCTCGATGATATGGAATTCGACTGGGACAAGGCCTGGGCCATCACCAGCCGCTGTATGGCCTATACCAACCACACCTTGCTGCCAGAAGCCCTGGAACGCTGGCAGGTATCACTGTTCCAGAAACTGCTGCCGCGCCTGCTCGATATTATTTATGAAATCAACACCCGCTTCCTGAAGCAGGTAGCGATGAAATGGCCTGGTGACAACAACCGTTTACGGCAGATGTCCCTGATTGATGAACACGACAACGTGCGGATGGCCTACCTCGCCATTGTTGGCAGTTTTTCCGTCAATGGCGTAGCCGCCCTGCATTCCCAGTTATTAAAAGATGGACTGTTCAACGATTTCTACCAGCTCTGGCCAGAGAAATTCAACAACAAAACCAATGGCGTGACCCAACGGCGCTGGATTGCCAGCTCCAACCCCGGCTTGCGCCAACTGCTGGGAGAAACCATTGGCGACAACTGGATCACCCATCTCGACGAACTGGCCGCCATTGAGCAATATATTGACGATCGGGCTTTCCGTCAGTCCTGGCGGGACGTCAAACGTGATAACAAAAAACGTCTGGCACAGCTGGTACAACAGGATACCGGCGTGGTGTTCAACCCGGATGCCATGTTCGATGTGCAGGTCAAGCGGATTCACGAGTACAAGCGCCAACTGCTCAACGTATTACATGTGATCCATCTGTATGCCCGTATCAAGCGCGGCGATACCCACAACTGGACCAATCGTTGTGTACTGATCGGAGGTAAAGCGGCACCGGGCTACTTTATGGCCAAGACCATTATCAAGCTGATCAACAACGTTGCCGAAATTATCAACAACGACCCGGAAATCGGCGACAAGCTGAAACTGGCCTTTATCCCCAACTACCGGGTATCGGTGATGGAAATCATCGCACCGGGCACCGACCTGTCGGAACAGATTTCCACCGCAGGCAAGGAAGCATCGGGCACCGGCAATATGAAGTTCATGATGAACGGTGCTGTCACCATTGGTACTCTGGATGGAGCCAATGTTGAGATTCTGGAGGCCGCCGGTGAAGACAACTTCTTCCTCTTTGGCCTGAAGACCAGCGAGGTTGCCGAACTGCGCCACCACTATCATCCACAGACCTATATCGATCAGGACCCTGATCTGCAAACTGTCTTCGAGTTGCTGGAATCCGGTCACTTCAATCACTTTGAGCCAGGGCTGTTCGACGACCTGATCAATGGCATGAAATCCGCCAATGACCCTTGGGTGACACTGGCCGACTTCCGCAGCTTTGTCGATGCCCAGCAACATGCCGCCAATGCCTTCCGTAACGTCGAGCACTGGACCGACATGAGCATTATCAACGCGGCTCGCAGTGGCATGTTTTCCACTGATCGCACCATCAGTCAGTACAACGAGGAAATCTGGAAACTGACACCGATTGGAGAACAACCAACAGCAACCGCGGCGACATCCACATCAACAAGCGGCAAGAAGAAAAAGAAAAAAGAAGAGAAGCGGCGTTAAGGCAGGAAAGCTGCCTGGGCAATCAGGCAGCCAGACGCTCGACCGGCGCATGAAACCATCATGCGCCGGTCGATCAAACAGACATTACAGCGCGCCGTGTATCTCACGAACTGCTGTATTGGTCATTGCCATTACATCGTCCAACGACACCAGCGGGTAGCGTTTGGGTTTGTAGCCTTTCAGCTCGGAGTACATGGTTTCCAGCTTGGCGGCAGGTTTCTGACCTTTGAAATCGCTTTTTTCCAGCGCCAGTTCTTCCATCAATTCGTTCCATGGTACCCCCTGCACCATAGGAATCAGGACGAAGTTGATACCATTGATATCGACCTGGGCCGGACTGGTCAGGTTCACAACAAACAAGACCGCTTTCATATCATCCGCAAAATCATCTTTGTAATAATCGACCAGGCCAGTGATCGATGACATTTTATCGAGTGCTCCCACCAACATATGGATCTTGTCATCCGCCAGAATAACGGCTTCCCGCATCAGTTCTTTAGGTGGCAAGGTATGGCCTTTATCGTCGCCCACTTCTCCGGCCACAATCACCAGATCGCCACGATAGGCCTGCATACCGGATTCTTGGGTGGATTCCAGAAAGTTGGAATAGAACAGACGCCCGGTTTCTTTATAGGTAGTAAGCAGCATATGGTAATTTCCTGTTAATAGTGATGAATGCCTGCTCTTTGCTTTCAAGAATCTTGCCGTCAAAATTCTCCAGCCATTAACAAAAAATCTTTTAATATCAAAATGTTACAAGGGACTAAAAACACATCAGAGCGATAATGTCGGATTTACAACACAACATTACCGACGCTATCCGACAAAGCAGACACGAGATCTGTGCTGGGCTTGCCCCATCGGACACAAGCAACAGTATCCGCAAACAAAAAAACACCAGCGACCGGAAGTCGCTGATGTCCAGAGCAGGTGTACAACTCAGGCTTCTTTGGCAAACCGCACCCGGTCTTCGGCAGCCACACCCAGAATCTTGGCCAACCAGGGTGGTGGTGAGTTTTCCATCACGCCTTGCAAGCGCGACAGGACTTCGCTGGCTTCACAGACGTCTTTTTGCTTGATCGGGTACACACCGGCACGAACCACCTTGGCCGCCGCCGGACCGCCAATGGATTGCACATAGGCGACCTGACAATCATTAATCAGGCGGGCACGGAACGCATTACGATCATCTGACAGATCAGCTTCCAGTGCCGAGCGAACATCAACCAGTTGGTACTTCTCGGCACTCAGTTCATACACCAGAAATCGCAAACAAGAACCAAAATGGCCATTCAGTAACTCCCCACTGTTGGAAGCCACCGCCACACGAATGGAATTGGGCAGAGCCTCCGCATCGGCGACTGCTTGTGGCAGATCTTCTGCTTCGCTTTCACCCCAGAGAATCCGCACAGCTTCCTTGATGGCGGGTAAGCCAAGGCTGATGTCTTCACCATCTTCTTCACCGTCGGCACTGCCGAAGCCGGTTTTCAAATCCGTAACCGTAATGGTCGCCAGGGATTCTTCCGATAACTCACCCTCGATCCGGCGAGTCAGAATATCCAGTAATTGGCCCACACTGGTATCCGGCAAAATACGGGCAGCCATGGCTATTCGAAGCGCCGCTTCACGGCTGATAGGCGGTAGTTCACTCATCGCTAATCTCCATCTCATTATTGGGCACCTTTCCTCGCTGGCCACCAGGGCAGTCTGAGCAGGTGTCTTGCCAGGTCTGCGGTTGTCAGACCCGGTTCCGATTACATCAATTGAGTCAGGCCACCCTGGGCTTTGGCTTGCCATTCCGCTGCCGTAAAGGCTTCCACGGTCAGGGCGTGTAATTCACCACTGGCCAATGGCTCACTGAAAGCGGCTAGGATACGTTGCTGCCGCTGCACCGGTCGCAATCCCTCAAAGACATTACTGATAACCCGGGCGGTAAAATTGCAGTCGGCACCATGGATCTCGATCTTGGCTGCCGAGTCGTCCAGTGCTTGCTGGATACGCTGATGCACTTCGCTGGTTTCCATAACGTCGTCCTGTTATTCAGCGCTGGCAGTGGCTTCTTGCAGCAGTGTTTTCAGCGAGCCATCCGCCGCCATGCTGCAGACAATATCACTGCCACCGACCAGTTCTCCGTTCACGAACAACTGCGGAAAGGTTGGCCAATTGGAAACCATTGGCAAACGTTCCCGGATTGATGGAGCTTGCAGAATATTGACGTAGGAAAAATCAACACCGGTTACCTGCAGTGACTTGATTGCTGCGGCAGAAAAACCGCACTCCGGTGCTTCCGGGGTGCCTTTCATATAAATCAGAACCGGATTGCTGCTGATTTGCTTATTGATGGTCTGGATAATATCGGTCGTGCTCATGGTGTTTTCCTCAGGCGACAAAGCGATGAACCGGATGGGTATCCGGCAGAATGTGATGTTGCAACAAGCGTAAGGTGCTGGCTCTGGCAGCGACGTCAAGCACCGAGAAATCATCTTTCGTGGTTGGGGAGGCGTCGGCACCGGCTTCCAGCAGTTGTGCCACCAGCGCGTCATGACCAATGGATGCGGCATAGATCAGTGCCGTCGCACCATGATCATTTTGCTGATCCATATCGATATCGTTATCGAGCAGTAATTGCACGATACGGCTGTTTTCACTGAGACAGGCCATCCAGAGGGCGTTATTGCCATCCTTGTTGACCAGATCAATCCCGGCCCCTGCCATCACCAACTCACGGGCAATATCCAGATTGCCATCACGGCAGGCCTGCATCAGGGCGGTGTCCTGATTGTCACCCCGCTGATCCAGGTTGTAAGGATCAAAGCCGTGCTCGACCAGCCAGCCACGCAGCGGATGACTCAAGGCATCCAGCGGACGGCTGATGCTCGGGTACCAGGCTTCGTAACCGCCATCCAGGCTATAACAGCTGGTAAAGCCAAAATCACTGAACAACTGGGCCATATCCTGACTGGCATGGCCGTGATAGCAGTAGATCAACACCGGGACCGAACGCGCGGTATGTCGTAGCAAGGCGCGCAGATTGGTGTCGTTCAGATGCAATGCCGCGGGATGATGCCCGGACAGATAAGAACGGAAATCACGCATATCAAGCAGCAACATAGGGCTGTCATACAGCATGGCTTCTGCTTCAGTTACAGACAGGGTTTGCCATTGGGTCATGGTGAGATCCTCTTCCAGAAAAGTGGGTTGTTAACGGGTCATTTGCAGTACTTGCAGCACTTGCAATCAGTCTTCAGGGCCAAAGCACTCAGCATAAGCCGTACAGTCATCACAGCTGGGAGCACGACAGACATAACCGCCACCGGCTTCACACAGCTGTTTGTAAAAAAAGCGTTTCCATTTCATGTCGCGATCGTTGGCGGCCACCAGCGCAGGAAAATTCTGCGACAGCAAGGCACTGAGTTCACCGCGGTTAAGCAAACCGAGGTCACGCCAGAGATGCTCTTTGCCCAGGCAACCGGCCGCAACGATATCGGCCATCAACAACTCGCTATCATCCTTGCCAGCCCGGTGTTGTAGTAATAACTGCCGGATTTCCAGCCACTCATCTTCACGCATTTCCAGCAGTTGCTGACGCAGGTCGGCACCATGACGTTGATTGTCACGGTCTTGCTGCTGCGGAAAGGGCAAACTCTGATAACGATTCTGGCCATACAGATAGCGGTGCAAGAACCAGCGATAATCAACCGGTTTCAGCCCCAGGTAATACGGCAGGCACGTCCGTCCCTGCCGCTGGCTGCGCAGTATCTGCCCCAACCAACGGCTGGTGTTGGTACGCAAGGATTCGCGTTCGCTGGTCGATGCGGGTAATAGCTGGGTCATAATCTGGCGCCAGAGTGTGGGTTTTACCGTTACAGCCAAAGTCATACCGTTTCTCCTGCCAGCGGTGTTGGGCAACCATTGCCCTGGGTATGCTTGCTGGCACAGCCTTCTATATCGTCCGGTACATCCAGTTCTTCCCGGCTACGGGTGCTCAGGCCCAGTTGCTGCTGCAGACGCGGCCAATCGAAGCCGCAGTGATACCAGCCCTCAAGCTGAATGAGCGGCCGGCGAATCAGCAAGGGTTCAGCAATCATGGCAACCATCGCTTGTTCCGGAGTGCAGTTGTCAGGATCAATATGGCCAGCCTTGACTGCCGGAGCCGAACGGTTGAACCATTTGTTGACCGGCAAGGAGCCAAAAAACCGTCGTAACTGCTGTGCCTGCCATGGCGTATCGAGCAGGTTATGTTCGATCACATCAACACCCGCTTCACGTAGAATTTTTTTCTGTCGGGTGTTGTTGATACAACCGGGTTTTTCATAAAAATGCAGCACGATAAAACCTCCTGTTTCGACCATAAAAAACGGTTCTTGCAACGATGACTAACCAGCGTTAGCGAGCCTGGATTTCTTGTAAGGCTTCAGCCATTTTTTCTGGTGGAATACCGGTCAGGGAACCCGGTGGATTGATTGCCACACCAGACGCATCCAGAATTGCCTCTTCAATCGGACAAATACTGGCGCATTGAGGCTGGGCATAATCCCCTTCACACTCTGTACATTTGCGCGCATTGATTTTGAAATGCGGTTTGCTGTCATAAATAGCTTCGCTCGGGCATACGTCGTAACAGGCCCAGCAGTTCACGCAAGAATCAACAATAGATAACGCCATGCTAACCTCCGAAGGTGCAGTGAATGGCCGGGTTATGCCCGGCCTGGTGATGACTCAGACAGAAGCCCGTTGTGCGGAAGATGTCTCTGCGGCCGCTTCATCAAGCACGCCGCTGGCAGCCATTTCCTGATAAACCTCCATCACGGCTTCCTCGATGGGTTCCATCGCGTGTTCGCCGTTAGGCACAATGCCGGCCTCTTCCAATAACGACCATGGCTCGTAGCCAATCTTTGAGCACAGCACGGCTTCGCAACCACTCAGGGCACGAATCGATCCGGCCAGGGCACTTTCCTTTTCGCCACAGCTGTCGTCACCCACACAGAACTGGTCGACCTTGCGATGACTGATAAAACGCACGCCTTTTGGAGAGGCTTCGTAGATCAGGAATTCGGTCGCATGACCAAAGTGCTGGTTGATCAGACCGCCGCCACTGGTGGCAACTGCCATCAGTGCCGGGCGCAGATCGCTGGCGATGGTATTTTCCACAGTCGGCACAGAAACCGCGGCCAGACGGCTGCGCTTGGCTTCTTTTTCGTCCAGTTCTTCGAGAATACCGGCGTGTACCACGGCACGGGTTTTCATGGCGGCGTTGTAATCGATATCCATGGCAGCAATTTTATCGAGGGTGAATTCTTCGCCCCGATCTTCACCCAACAGGCCAACGGCATCGGCACGGCACTGACGGCAGTGACGCATCATGTTCATATCACCGGAGCAGGCATCCTGCAGATCTTGCAGCTCTTCCGGCTCAGGCCCGCGCTGCCCCATAATGCCGAAGAAGGTGCCGTGTTCTGCTTCAGAGATCAGCGGCATCACGTTGTGCAGGAAAGCGCCTTTGGATTTGACGATGCGCGAGACTTCTTTCAGGTGCTCATCATTCACCCCAGGAATCATCACCGAATTGACTTTCACCAGAATGCCGCGTTCAACCAGCATCTCGAGGCCTTTTTGCTGTTGGGCAATAAGGATCTTGGCGGCTTTTTCACCGTAGATACGTTTGTTATTCCAGTAAATCCAGGGATAGATTTTGGCCCCCACCGCCGGATCGACACAGTTGATGGTGATGGTGACGTGATCAATGTTGTGCTTGGCCAGCTCTTCCACTGAGTCTGGTAAAGACAAGCCATTGGTCGATACACAGAGCTTGATATCCGGCGCTTGCTCACTCAGCATACGGAAGGTTTCGAACGTGCGTTCGGGGTTGGCCAACGGGTCGCCCGGGCCGGCAATCCCCAGTACCGTCATTTGCGGGATATTGGCCGCAACGGCTTTGGTTTTCATCACCGCTTCTTCTGGCGTTAATACTTCAGATACCACACCAGGGCGAGATTCGTTGGAGCAGTCGTACTTGCGATTACAGTAATGGCACTGGATATTGCAAGCGGGGGCGACCGCTACGTGCATACGAGCAAAATAATGATGCGCTTCTTCGGAATAACAAGGATGGTTCTTGACCTTGTCACGAATTGAATCCGGCAGCGCCGACATCTGGTCGTTATCACTGCCGCACGAACCAGAGGCACAGCTACTGGTGGCTGCGGTTTCCTCTTTGCTTTCGTCTTGTCCAAGCACTGTCAGTTGCATGGTCTCAGCTCCTTCATTATGACCTGCCTGCGGCAGGTGAATCTCTGATAACCCGGGTGGGCCGGTTGCTAACAAGTCGTTGCAATGCCAATGCCTAAATATAACGCTTTGTTTTTATTGGTTTTTTATATTCCAACCTGATTATTTGTCGTATTCCGTACAGCACATCCAAGGGACTTTTTGTGGTGTAGGGAACAAAGGCAAGAATGCTCAATGTCATCGTAATCGTGATTTTTTGTCACAAACATGTGATTCCTGGCGTCCAGGAACAGCAAGCTATAAAGCAGAAAGTCTATAGGGGGCATCTATTTAATCCGGTGCTCACTCTGGGCTACCGGATGGTTTCGAATCACGAAGCCGACTTGCAGGC
>NZ_JAUORS010000050.1:0-3078 GCF_030548165.1 Oceanobacter sp. 5_MG-2023
TCTTTAAAAATTTGGATACATGAGAATTGAGATTCTCAACATAGAAAGCTAGCAGTTGCTTGGCGGATTAACGTCAACATTAACCCTGCCATGAAAGTTTTCTTCCTCATAGCTTGTAGGAAGGTAAACGGTTTGGGGTTATATGGTCAAGTGACTAAGCGTGCGCGGTGGATGCCTTGGCATCTGGAGGCGATGAAAGACGTGGTAGCCTGCGATAAGCTTCGGTGAGGTGGCAAACAACCTGTGACCCGGAGATCTCTGAATGGGGAAACCCACCTGTTTACAGGTATCTTGCACTGAATTCATAGGTGTAAGAGGCGAACCGGGAGAACTGAAACATCTAAGTACCCCGAGGAAAAGAAATCAACCGAGATTCCCTTAGTAGCGGCGAGCGAACGGGGACTAGCCCTTAAGCAATCTTGTAGTTAGTAGAAGGCTCTGGAAAGTGCCGCCATAGTGGGTGATAGCCCCGTATACGAAAACTTATAGATTGTGAAAACGAGTAGGTCGGGACACGTGTTATCCTGACTGAACATGGGGGGACCATCCTCCAAGGCTAAATACTCCCAGATGACCGATAGTGAACTAGTACCGTGAGGGAAAGGCGAAAAGAACCCCTGTTAGGGGAGTGAAATAGACCCTGAAACCGCGTACGTACAAGCAGTGGGAGCCGACTTGTTCGGTGACTGCGTACCTTTTGTATAATGGGTCAGCGACTTAATGTTAGTGGCAAGGTTAAGTGTTAACGGAGCCGTAGCGAAAGCGAGTCTTAACTGGGCGTCCAGTCGCTAGCATTAGACCCGAAACCGGGCGATCTATCCATGAGCAGGTTGAAGGTGCCGTAACAGGCACTGGAGGACCGAACCCACTCCCGTTGAAAAGGTAGGGGATGACTTGTGGATCGGAGTGAAAGGCTAATCAAGCTCGGAGATAGCTGGTTCTCCTCGAAAACTATTTAGGTAGTGCCTCATGTATAACCACCGGGGGTAGAGCACTGTTAAGGCTAGGGGGTCATCCCGACTTACCAACCCTTTGCAAACTCCGAATACCGGTGAGTTCAATCATGGGAGACACACGGCGGGTGCTAACGTCCGTCGTGAAAAGGGAAACAACCCAGACCGTCAGCTAAGGTCCCAAAGTTACAGTTAAGTGGGAAACGATGTGGGAAGGCCCAGACAGCTAGGAGGTTGGCTTAGAAGCAGCCACCCTTTAAAGAAAGCGTAATAGCTCACTAGTCGAGTCGGCCTGCGCGGAAGATATAACGGGGCTCAAACTGTACACCGAAGCTACGGATGCGTATTCATACGCATGGTAGAGGAGCGTTCTGTAAGCCGTTGAAGGTCAAGGTGTGAACCAGGCTGGAGGTATCAGAAGTGCGAATGCTGACATAAGTAACGACAAGGGGAGTGAAAAACTCCCCCGCCGGAAACCCAAGGGTTCCTGTCCAACGTTAATCGGGGCAGGGTTAGTCGGCCCCTAAGGCGAGGCTGAAGAGCGTAGTCGATGGGAAACAGGTTAATATTCCTGTACTTGTTTGTAGTGCGATGGGGGGACGGAGAAGGCTAGGCCAGCACGGCGTTGGTTGTCCGTGTTTAAGCTGGTAGGCAGAGATCTTAGGCAAATCCGGGATCTTTATGCCGAGAAGCGACGACGGTGACTCTACGGAGTCCGAAGTGGTCGATGCCATGCTTCCAAGAAAAGCCTCTAAGCTTCAGCTACAAATGAACCGTACTCTAAACCGACACAGGTGGGTAGGTAGAGAATACCAAGGCGCTTGAGAGAACTCGGGTGAAGGAACTAGGCAAAATGGCACCGTAACTTCGGGAGAAGGTGCGCCGGTTTTGGTGAAGGATTTACTCCGTAAGCTGAGACCGGTCGAAGATACCAGGTGGCTGCAACTGTTTATTAAAAACACAGCACTCTGCAAACACGAAAGTGGACGTATAGGGTGTGACGCCTGCCCGGTGCCGGAAGGTTAATTGATGGGGTTATCTTCGGAGAAGCTCTTGATCGAAGCCCCGGTAAACGGCGGCCGTAACTATAACGGTCCTAAGGTAGCGAAATTCCTTGTCGGGTAAGTTCCGACCTGCACGAATGGCGTAATGACGGTCACACTGTCTCCACCCGAGACTCAGTGAAATTGAATTCGCAGTTAAGATGCTGCGTTCCCGCGGCTAGACGGAAAGACCCCGTGAACCTTTACTACAGCTTCACAGTGAACTTTGAATTGGCTTGTGTAGGATAGCTGGGAGGCTTTGAAGCGATGACGCCAGTTGTCGTGGAGCCAACCTTGAAATACCAGCCTGGTCAATTTGGGGTTCTAACTCAGGTCCATTATCTGGATCGAGGACACTGTGTGGTGGGTAGTTTGACTGGGGCGGTCTCCTCCCAAAGAGTAACGGAGGAGCACGAAGGTCGGCTAATCCTGGTCGGACATCAGGAGGTTAGTGTAATGGCACAAGCCGGCTTAACTGCGAGACAGACACGTCGAGCAGGTACGAAAGTAGGTCATAGTGATCCGGTGGTTCTGTATGGAAGGGCCATCGCTCAACGGATAAAAGGTACTCCGGGGATAACAGGCTGATACCGCCCAAGAGTTCACATCGACGGCGGTGTTTGGCACCTCGATGTCGGCTCATCACATCCTGGGGCTGAAGCCGGTCCCAAGGGTATGGCTGTTCGCCATTTAAAGTGGTACGCGAGCTGGGTTTAGAACGTCGTGAGACAGTTCGGTCCCTATCTGCCGTGGGCGTTTGAGATTTGAGAAGAGCTGCTCCTAGTACGAGAGGACCGGAGTGGACGAACCTCTGGTGTTCCGGTTGTATCGCCAGATGCATTGCCGGGTAGCTACGTTCGGACGGGATAAACGCTGAAAGCATCTAAGCGTGAAGCCTCCTTCAAGATGAGATCTCACTGGAACCTTGAGTTCCCTGTAGGGCCCTGGAAGACCACCAGGTTGATAGGTCAGATGTGTAAGCGTTGCGAGGCGTTGAGCTAACTGATACTAATTGCCCGTGAGGCTTGACCATATAACACCCAAACCGGGCTGTTATTAACGACCCAAGCCCTGAGCAACTG
>NZ_JAUORS010000051.1:0-2914 GCF_030548165.1 Oceanobacter sp. 5_MG-2023
TGTTACAGCCACCGACGGAGCTGGTAACTACACCGACCAAATCGTCACCTTGGCAGTCAATAACCTGGATGAAGCAGCGCCAAGCATTACATCTGGCGCTACGGCTACTGCGATCGATGAAAACAGCGGTACCGGCAGTGTGATTTATGCCGCGACTGCCGATGACTCCGCAGATATCTCTGATGGTGTGACTTTCTCGCTCTCAGGCGACGATGCCGCGTATCTCTCGATTGATGCCAGTACCGGTGATGTTACTTTGTTGGCCGATGCCGACTACGAAACCAAACCAAGCTACAGTTTTACTGTCACCGCTACTGATGGGGTTGGTCGCTTCACTGATCAGACCGTGACACTAGCGGTCAATAACCTCGATGAAGTGGCACCGACGATTACGTCTAGTGATACCGCGACTGCCATCGATGAAAACAGCGGTGCTGGCTCGGTTATTTACACAGCGATTATCGATGACTCCGCGGATATCTCGGACGGCGTAACGTTTAACCTCAGTGGTACTGATGCGGCTTACTTCACCATTGATACCAATACTGGCGAAGTGACTCTAAAAGCTGATGCTGACTATGAAACCAAGTCCAGCTACAACTTTACCGTCACCGCCACAGATGGAGCAGGTAACCACACCGACCAAATCGTCACCTTGGCAGTCAATAACCTGGATGAAGCAGCACCAACCATTACGTCTGGTGATACAGCGACTGCCATCGATGAAAACTCTGGTGCGGGCAGTGTGATTTATACCGCCACTGCTGATGACTCTGCCGATATCTCTGATGGTGTGACTTTCTCGCTCTCAGGCGACGATGCCGCGTATTTCAGCATCAACTCCGCTACAGGCGAAGTGACTTTGTTGGCGGATGCCGACTACGAAACCAAACCAAACTACAGCTTTACCGTCACCGCTACCGATGGAGCCGGTCACTTCACTGACCAGACCGTCACTCTGGCGGTTAATGATCTGGATGAAGTCGCACCGACGATTACCTCTGGTGATACCGCCACCTCGGTCGATGAAAACTCTGGTGCCGGGCAAGTGGTGTATACCGCCATTGCGGATGACTCTGCTGATATTTCTGATGGCGTCACCTTCAGTCTGTCAGGCGACGATGCTGCGTATTTCAGCATCAACTCCGCCACCGGCGAAGTCACCTTATTGGCCGACGCTGATTACGAAACAAAAGACAGTTACAACTTTACCGTCACAGCCATCGATGGAGCCGGTCACTTCACTGATCAAACCGTCACCCTGGCGGTGAATAACCTCGATGAAGTGGCACCGACGATTACTTCTGGCGCTATCGCCACTGCGATCGATGAAAACAGCAGTGCGGGCAGTGTGATTTATACCGCTGTTGCTGATGACTCTGCTGATATTTCTGATGGCGTCACCTTCAGTCTCTCAGGCGACGATGCTGCGTATTTCAGCGTCAACCTAGCCACCGGTGAAGTCACCTTATTGGCCGACGCTGATTACGAGACCAAACCAAGCTACAGCTTTACTGTCACCGCTACCGACGGAGCTGGTAACTTTACCAATCAGGCCGTTACCCTGGCGGTCAATAACTTGGATGAAGCAGCACCGACGATTACCTCTGGTGATACCGCGACTGCCATCGATGAAAACAGCGGTGCCGGGCAAGTGGTGTATACCGCTGTTGCTGATGACTCTGCCGATATTTCTGATGGCGTGATTTTCTCGCTCTCTGGCGACGATGCCGCGTACTTCAGCATCAACTCAGCCACCGGCGAAGTGACTTTGTTGGCCGATGCGGATTACGAAGCCAAAGCCAGCTATTCATTTGTAGTCACCGCCACCGATGGGGCGGGTAACCATACCGATCAAACCGTCACTCTGGCGGTTAATGATCTGGATGAAGTCGCACCGACGATTACCTCTGGTGATACCGCCACCTCGGTCGATGAAAACTCTGGTGCCGGGCAAGTGGTGTATACCGCTGTTGCTGATGACTCAGTGGATATTTCGGACGGCGTAACGTTTAGCCTCAATGGTACTGACGCGGCTTACTTCTCGATTGATGCCAGCACCGGTGAAGTCACCTTGTTGGCGGATGCGGACTACGAGACCAAACCAAGTTACAACTTTACTGTAATCGCCACCGATGGGACCGGTAACCACACGGACCAAGCCGTTACCCTGGCGGTCAATAACCTGGATGAAGTGGCACCGACGATTACCTCTGGTGATACCGCGACTGCCATCGACGACAACAGCGGTGCCGGCAGTGTGATTTATACCGCTGTTGCTGATGACTCAGTGGATATTTCGGACGGCGTAACGTTTAGCCTCAGTGGTACTGACGCGGCTTACTTCTCGATTGATGCCAGCACCGGTGAAGTGACTCTGTTGGCCGATGCTGATTACGAGACCAAGTCCAGCTACAACTTTACTGTCACCGCTACCGACGGAGCTGGTAACTTTACCAATCAGGCCGTTACCCTGGCGGTCAATAACCTGGATGAAGTCGCACCGACGATTACCTCTGGTGATACCGCGACTGCCATTGATGAAAACAGCGGTGCTGGCAGTGTGATTTATACCGCTACTGCGGATGACTCTGCAGATATCTCTGATGGCGTGACTTTCTCGCTCTCAGGCGACGATGCGACGTATTTCTCGATCGATGCCAGCACCGGTGAAGTCACCTTGTTGGCGGATGCGGACTATGAGACCAAACCAAGTTACAGCTTTACTGTCACCGCTACCGACGGAGCCGGTAACTTTACCGATCAAGCCGTTACCCTGGCGGTCAATAACCTCGATGAAGTCGCACCGACGATTACCTCTGGTGATACCGCCACTGCGGTCGATGAAAACTCTGGTGCCGGGCAGGTGGTGTATACCGCTGTTGCTGATGACTCAGTGGATATTTCGGACGGC
>NZ_JAUORS010000052.1:0-2903 GCF_030548165.1 Oceanobacter sp. 5_MG-2023
GCGGTATACACCACCTGCCCAGCACCGCTGTTTTCATCGATGGCAGTCGCGGTATCACCAGAGGTAATCGTCGGTGCCACTTCATCCAGGTTATTGACCGCCAGGGTGACGGACTGGCTATCTTGTAAACCCGCGCCATCGGTGGCTGTAACAATAAAGCTGTAGCTTGGTTTGGTCTCGTAATCAGCGCCGGCCAATAAGGTGACTTCACCGGTGGCTGAGTTGATGCTGAAGTACGCCGCATCGTCGCCAGAGAGCGAGAAAGTCACACCATCAGAAATATCAACAGTGTCATCAGCAACAGCGGTATACACCACCTGCCCGGCACCGCTGTTTTCATCGATCGCGGTAGCGGTATCACCAGAGGTAATCGTCGGTGCCACTTCATCCAGGTTATTGACCGCCAGGGTAACGGCTTGATCGGTAAAGTTACCGGCCCCATCGGTGGCGGTGACGGTAAAGCTGTAGCTGGACTTGCTTTCGTAATCGGCATCCGCCAACAAAGTGACTTCGCCGGTTACCGAGTTGATACTGAATAGCGCAGCATCGGCTCCCGAGAGGCTATAAGCCGCTGGCGCGTCATTGGTTGTGGCTGTGTAAATAACCGAGCTGGCACCAGAGTTTTCATCAATGGCATCAGCCAACGTCCCGGAGTTAAATACCGGTCCTGACTCATCCAGATCATTGACCGCCAGAGTGACGGTCTGATCAGTGAAGTTACCAGCCCCATCGGTGGCGGTGACGGTAAAGCTGTAGCTGGACTTGCTTTCGTAGTCAGCATCAGCTTTTAGAGTCACTTCGCCAGTATTGGTATCAATGGTGAAGTAAGCCGCGTCAGTGCCGCCAAGGCTAAACGTTACGCCGTCCGAAATATCAGCAGAGTCATCAGCAACAGCGGTATACACCACCTGTCCGGCACCAGAATTTTCATCGATGGCAGTCGCGGTATCACCAGAGGTAATCGTTGGTGCCACTTCATCCAGGTTATTCACCGCCAGGGTGACGGTTTGATCAGTAAAGTGACCAGCCCCATCGGTAGCGGTGACGGTAAAGCTGTAACTGGCTTTAGTTTCGTAATCAGCATCCGCCAACAAGGTGACTTCGCCGGTGGCTGAGTTGATACTGAAGTACGCTGCATCTGCACCCGACAGACTGAAGGTGACGCCATCAGAAATATCAGCAGAGTCATTGGCAGTAGCGATATATACCACTTGCCCGGCACCGCTGTTTTCATCGATCGAGGTGGCCGTAGCGCCAGATGTAATGCTTGGTGCCACTTCATCCAGGTTATTGACAGCCAAGGTGACGGTTTGGTCGGTGTGGTTACCCGCCCCATCGGTGGCTGTAACAGTAAAGCTGTAACTGGACTTGGTCTCATAGTCGGCATCGGCCAACAAGGTGACTTCACCGGTGCTGGCATCAATCGAGAAATATGCCGCATCTGCACCAGACAGCGAGAAAGTCACGCCATCAGAAATATCAGCAGAGTCATCAGCAACAGCGGTATACACCACTTGCCCAGCACCTGAGTTTTCAGCGATCGCAGTGGCCGTAGCGCCAGAAGTAATGCTTGGCGCTGCTTCATCCAGGTTATTGACCGCCAAGGTGACGGTTTGATCGGTATGGTTACCCGCCCCATCGGTAGCGGTGACAGTAAAGTTGTAGTTTGGTTTGGTTTCGTAGTCGGCATCGGCCAACAAAGTGACTTCACCCGTGGCCGAGTTAATGCTAAACAAAGCAGCATCAGCCCCCGAGAGGCTATAAACCGCCGTCGCGTCATTGGTTGTGGCTGTGTAAATAACCGAGCTGGCACCAGAGTTTTCGTCAATGGCATCTGCCAACGTGCCGGAGTTAAATACCGGTCCTGACTCATCCAGATCATTCACATCCAGCGTCACGGTTTGATCGGTAAAGTTACCCGCCACATCAGTAGCGGTGACGGTAAAGCTGTAGCTGGACTTGGTTTCATAGTCGGCATCCGCCAACAAAGTCACTTCGCCTGTAGCAGAGTTGATGCTGAACAGTGACGCATCTGTACCAGACAACGAATAAACCACTGCCGCGTCGTCCGTGGTCGCGGTGTAAATCACCGAGCTGGCACCAGAGTTTTCGTCAATGGCATCCGCCAGAGTCCCGGAGGTAAATACAGGCCCCACTTCATCCAGGTTATTCACCGCCAGGGTGACAGTTTGGTCGGTGTGGTTACCCGCCCCATCGGTAGCGGTGACGGTAAAGCTGTAGCTTGGTTTGGTTTCGTAGTCGGCATCGGCCAACAAAGTCACTTCGCCGGTGGCGGAGTTGATACTGAAGTACGCTGCATCTGCACCCGACAGACTGAAACTCACACCATCAGAAATATCAGCAGAGTCATCCGCAGTGGCGGTATACACCACCTGCCCAGCACCAGAGTTTTCATCGATCGCGGTAGCCGTCGCACCAGACGTAATCGTCGGCGCTGCTTCATCCTGGTTATTGACTGCCAGGGTAACGGCCTGATTGGTAAAGTTACCCGCCACATCAGTAGCGGTGACGGTAAAGCTGTAACTAGCTTTTGTTTCGTAATCGGCATCCGCCAATAGCGTCACTTCGCCGGTGGCTGAGTTGATGCTGAACAGTGACGCATCGGTACCAGACAGGCTGAAAGTGACTCCATCAGAAATATCCACTGAGTCATCAGCAGCAGCGGTATACACCACCTGCCCAGCACCAGAGTTTTCATCGATCGAGGTGGCCGTAGCGCCAGATGTAATGCTTGGCGCTGCTTCATCCAGATCATTCACATCCAGCGTGACGGTCTGGTCAGTGAAGTGACCGGCGCCATCGGTGGCGGTGACAGTAAAACTGTAGCTTGGTTTGGTTTCGTAGTCGGCATCGGCCAACAAAGTAACATCACCGGTACTGGC
>NZ_JAUORS010000053.1:0-2384 GCF_030548165.1 Oceanobacter sp. 5_MG-2023
CTGGGCAGCATCCGTCGTCTGATTGACCGGATATGCCCGGCCAATCGGGCAAACCGACAAGAGACATGAGTATGGATATCGATAATCATTGATATCCATACTGGTCAAAACAGGCATGGACGCCCATTATTACTGACAGATGCTAGGTAACAACTGCCACAACAGAAGTTATGTCCTTTTACTTTTCATGGGTATTTGAAGGAATAACTCTGTCCCGCTGTTCTCCGTGTTTTACATACACTCTGTATCTTTCTTGTTCATGACAATTGTTGTTTAATTAGCGCCCTTTTCAGACTAGTCAACCCCGGTTGTTACATCATGGCGTTATACGTACAGAAATATGGAGGCACGTCGGTCGGTACTGTTGAACGGATCGAAATGGTTGCCGATAAGGTAAAATCCTTCCGCGACGCGGGTCATCAGGTGGTGGTAGCCGTGTCTGCCATGAGTGGCGAAACCAACCGATTGATTGGTCTGGCCAAATCTGTTTCTGATAATCCTTCTCCCCGTGAGATGGATGTACTGGTTTCCACCGGAGAGCAGGTGACCATCGCCCTGTTGGCCATGGCTCTGGAAAAGCGTGGCGTTAATGCGCGCTCTTACACCGGCTGGCAGGTGGGTATCAAAACCGACAACGCGTTTATGAAAGCCCGGATTGAAGACATTGATACCACGGCCATGCGCACGCAGCTGGACAGTGGCGGTGTGGTGATTGTGGCCGGTTTTCAGGGCGTGGATGACGACCATAACATCACGACCCTGGGACGTGGAGGTTCCGACACCACAGGGGTTGCCCTGGCAGCGGCACTGGGTGCCGATGAATGTCAGATTTACACCGATGTTGATGGCGTTTACACAACGGACCCTCGCGTTGTGCCTTCGGCCCGTCGAATGGAGCAGGTGACGTTCGAAGAGATGCTCGAAATGGCCAGTCTGGGCTCCAAGGTGCTGCAGATTCGAGCGGTCGAGTTTGCCGGTAAATACAAGGTTCCGCTGCGCGTGCTTTCCACATTCAAGGAAGGTAACGGCACTCTGATTACAATGGAGGAGAATGACTCCGTGGAAAATCCCGTTATTTCAGGTATCGCGTTCAATCGTGACGAAGCAAAGGTAACCGTCAAAGGTGTACCAGATATCCCAGGTGTCGCTTCCCGTATCCTGGTGCCCATCAGTGATGCCAATATTGAAGTCGATATGATTGTGCAAAACGTATCGGATGATGGCACAACCGACTTCACCTTCACGATTCATCGTAATGAATACAGCAAGGCAATGGCGATTCTGGAAGCAACCGCTAATGAACTGAATGCCCGTCAGGTGATCGGTACCGACAGCATCTGCAAGGTCTCTATGGTTGGGGTCGGTATGCGATCCCATGCCGGTGTTGCCAGTAAGATGTTCAAGACCCTGGCGGATGAAAATATCAACATTCTTGCTATTACCACATCGGAAATCAAAATTTCCGTGGTGATTGCAGAAAAGTATTTGGAGTTGGCCGTTCGTTCGCTGCACACTGCGTTTGGACTGGATGCCGAAGAAGATACTCAGGTTGAAGCCTGAGCATCTCTGCTCCTGTCTGTTTGGGGAACCTTCCGTAATGGAAGGGCCCTAATAACCAAACATTCTTAACATCCCGGTTTTTTTCTGACCATAACGGAATATATGGTCAATACTGATAGATGAAAAGAATGGGCCTTGTGCCACAGCACCCTAGAACTACCTAGAACCAATCAATAGGATTTGCAGGAGTAACCTATGCTTATTTTGACCCGTCGCGTAGGCGAGACGTTAATGGTAGGTGACGAAGTGACCGTCACCGTCCTTGGAGTAAAAGGAAACCAGGTACGTATTGGTGTGAATGCACCGAAAGAAGTCGCAGTTCACCGCGAAGAAATTTATCAGCGCATTCAGCGTGAGAAAGATGGTGATGAATCCGCTGGTAATTACTAAGCCATCGATTTAATTGCATTTTTTTCTTTGAATTTCTAAATAACGTGGTATCATGCGCGCCGTGATCTGGAGAGATGGCCGAGTGGCTGAAGGCGCACCCCTGCTAAGGGTGTATAGGTTTATACCCTATCGAGGGTTCGAATCCCTCTCTCTCCGCCACGTTTTCTGCTTCGGCAGTAGTGTTTTATATTAGTTGACTATTATCGTTTCCTGAATATAATACGCGCCCCACGATGTGCGCTCGTAGCTCAGCTGGATAGAGTACCTGGCTACGAACCAGGTGGTCGGAGGTTCGAATCCTCCCGAGCGCACCATTTATTAGATTAAATAAATGATTCAAATCGTGAGTGCTTTTCTGATGTGCGCTCGTAGCTCAGCTGGATAGAGTACCTGGCTACGAACCAGGTGGTCGGAGGTTCGAATCCTCCCGAGCG
>NZ_JAUORS010000054.1:0-2366 GCF_030548165.1 Oceanobacter sp. 5_MG-2023
AGCTACAGCTTTACCGTCACCGCTACCGATGGAGCCGGTAACCATACCGACCAAGCGGTTACCCTTGATGTCAACGATCTGGACGAAATAGCCCCTACGGCATCACTGATCTTGTCAATGGCAACGGAAGAGGTGACAGCCAGCATCGATAAAGACAATCTGTCTCCGCAGCTGACAGCACTGGGCAACAGCGGCGGTTATGCCCTGGTTTGGTACGGTAGTGATGGGGAAGGTGACAACACTATTTTTGCAAGAAGTTATGATAACCAGGGACAGCCAGTAGGTTACCTTATCTCTCTGGAAGCAACTGATGTGAGTCATGGTGAGGATGTTGATCCGCAAATCATTGCTATTGATGACAGCGGCCGCTTTGCAGTGACCTGGCAAGGAGATAACGGCAGTGGTACGTCATCCATTTATGTCCAACAGTTCGAAGCCGATGGCAGCCTCAGTGGCAGTACGGTGGAATTGGATGCAGTGACGGGACAGTCTGAGTTCACACCGCAAATTACTGCGTTGGCGAGCGGTGATTATGTGGTGACCTGGTACGATACCACTGATGTCTACGTACAGGCATTTAATGCCGATGGTTCACTGAAGGGCACACTGACAACGTTGTCAGGTTCCTGGGTCAGCCTGCCACCACAAATCAGTACCAGTGCAGATGATGGTTCTTACGTGGTGGTGTGGAGCAGCTTTGACAGCGGCTTTGATCTGACCGTGTTTGTCCAGCGCTTTAATGCCGATGGCAGCCCCAATGGTAGCCCCCTGTCCCTCGAAGCGACGGGAGTCAGTGATGGGAATGATGGTTCTGCCGTCGCTATGGCATTTGAGAGTGGGGGCTTTGTGGTTGCCTGGGCCGGTGACGATGGTCTTGGTCTATCAATATATGTGCAAACCATTGCTGCCGATGGCAGCCTGACTGGTAGTGCTGTAAAACTGGATGCTCCAGGCTATCCGGAAGGTGAGGATGTTCAGCCCGCACTGGCTCTGGTGGGTGATACAGGAGCCTACGTAGTGACCTGGCGTGGCACCGATGCAGAAGGTGATACCTCGATTTTTGTTCAGCTGTTCAATGCCGATGGATCATTAGCTGGTGACATCGTGACACTGGAAGCCACCGGTAACACAACAGGTAACGATACTTATTCGGAAGTTGCCGCATTCGGTGACAGTGGCGCCTGGGCCATTGTTTGGCAAGGAGAGGATGAACAGGGGGATCAGTCTGTTTTTGTTCAAAGATTCAATGCCGATGGCAGTCTGAATGGAACAGCAATAACACTGGAATCGCCTGATAACAGCAGTGGCGATGATCGTCTGCCACAAATTGTAGCGACAGGCTCAGATGGTGCCTTTATTGTTACCTGGTACGGCATCGGTACTGATGGTTACTATCAGGTCTATAGTCAGCGATTTGATGCCAATGGTAGCGCTGTAGAAGTGGCTACAGAAAGCTATAATCTCGGCGATATGGTGAGCCTGTACAGTAATGAAGCGGGCAGTGTCTATCTGGTTAGCAGCAGCATTAGCGTTAACGATATCAGTGATATTCTGACAGCAGACAGCAGCCTTTGGGTGTCGTCCAGCCTGGCAGCGGCTGGTAGCACAGAGGTGAATACTACCGGCCTGCAATTGGGTGATTATTACGCTTACGCCGTTGATGAGGCGGGCAATATCAGTCTGGCTTCGGCCCGATATATCACGATTGCAGATATGACAGCTCCAACCTTTACCTCCGGCGCTGCCGGTTACGTGGTGAGCTGGACGACCGCCGACGACGGCGACGGCAGCGGTATTGTTGGCCAACGCTACGACGCCAACGGTCAGACCCTGGGGGATGAATTCCAGATCAATACCACCCTTGCCGGAGACCAGAGCGAATCCTCGGTAACGACCCTGCTTGACGGCAGCTTTATCGTGGTATGGACCACCGCCGACGACGGCGATGGCAGCGGTATTGTCAGCCAGCGGTTCAGCGCCAGCGGCGAGCGGATTGGCAGCGAAACCGTTATCAACAGCACCACCACCGGCAGCCAGAGCGCTGCGCAAGTCGAAGCACTGGGCAGCGGTGGTTACGTGGTGGTCTGGACCTCGAACGGTCAGGACGGTGACGCCGATGGCGTCTACGCCCGGATCTACGACGCCGACGGCAACGCGATCAGCGCTGAACTGGCGGTGAATAGCTACACGACAAATAATCAGAACGACGCCAGTGTCACCGCCCTGGCCGACGGCGGCTTTGTCGTGACCTGGACCTCCGAAAGCCAGGACGGTGGCTACTTCAGCACATACCTGCAAATAGTTGATGCCGATGGCGTTACGGTGGGCAGCGAAACCCGCATCAACCATTACAACGACTACACCCA
>NZ_JAUORS010000055.1:0-2048 GCF_030548165.1 Oceanobacter sp. 5_MG-2023
TTACCGGCACTGTCGACGGCATAGGCCGTATAATTGCCGCCAGCCAGGCCACTGCTATCAACCGCTACACTGGCATCGGCCGTGGCAACGGCCTGGGTCCACAAACTACCGTCTGCAGAAAGAATATCGGCCTCAGTGGTCACGGCCACTGTATCGCTCACCAAATACACCGTACCCGCTTCATTGCTTTGTAGTGTGACCAACTCCCCTGTTTCATAGGTGCTATCCATCACCAGTGTGCCATCGGCATTAAATGCCTGCACAAAGATCGACTCATCACCGTCACTATCAGTCCCGTACCAGGTCACCACATAGGCGCCATCAGTGCCCACGGCAGTGATTTGAGGAAACTCATCATACCCACTGGTCTTACCCAGTGCTTCCAGCTGTACCGTGGCACCGTTTAAGGAGCCGTCAGCATCAAACGCTTGCACAAAGATCGAAAAATCACCGTCGCTATCCTCACCGAACCAGGTCACCACATAGGCACCATCAGTGCCCACGGCGGTGATTTGAGGAAGATAGTCATAACCAGTGGTATGACCCGGCGCTTCCAGCTGTACTGTGTCACCGTTGAAGGAACCATTGGCATTAAACGCCTGCACAAAGATAGACCAATCACCGTCGCTATCATCACCGTACCAGGTCACCACATAGGCGCCATCAGTGCCCACGGCGGTGATTTGGGGACTTCTGTCATGACCTAGCTCTTCCAGCTGTACCGTGGTGCCGTTGACGGAACCATCGGCATTAATGGCTTGCACAAAGATAGACCAATCACCGCCGCTGGCTCCGTACCAGGTCACTACATAGTCGCCATCAGTGCCCACCGCGGTGATTTGAGGGTTCAGACCAGCACCCAGCCGTACTGTGTCACTATTGACGGAACCATCGGCGTTAAAGGCTTGAACAAAAATCGAATTATCACCGCCGCTATCCCTTCCGTACCAGGTCACTACATAGTCGCCATCACTGCCCACGGCGATGATTTGCGGATCATAGTCATCACCGGTGGTATTACCCGGCGCTTCCAGCTGTACTGTGTCACCGTTGAAGGAGCCGTAAGCATCAAACGCCTGCACAAAGATCGACAAATCACCGTCGCTATCAAATCCGTACCAGGTCACCACATAGGCGCCATCAGTGCCTACCGCGGTGATTTGCGGTTCATAGTCATGACCAGTGGTATTATTCAGTGCTTCCAGCTGTACCCTGGTGCCATTGAAGGAACCGTCAGCACCAAAGGCTTGAACAAAGATCGACTCATCACCGTCGCTATCGGCCCCGTACCAGGTCACCACATAGGCACCATCAGTGCCCACGGCGGTGATTTGCGGATCATAGTCATCACCGGTGGTCTTACCCGGCGCTTCCAGCTGTACCGTGGTGCCGTTGAAGGAACCATCGGCGTTAAAGGCCTGCACAAAGATTGAATAGTCACCGTCGCTATCGGTCCCGTACCAGGTCACCACATAAGCACCATCGCTACCCACGGCGGTGATTTGAGGAAACTCATCATACCCACTGGTCTTACCCAGTGCTTCCAGCTGTGCTGTCGCGAGCGATAACACAATACTGGCTTCAGGGGCTATTTCGTCCAGGTCGTTGACATCAAGGGTAACCGCTTGGTCGGTATGGTTACCGGCTCCATCGGTAGCGGTGACGGTAAAGCTGTAGCTGGATTGGGTTTCGTAGTCGGGATCGGCCAACAGGGTCACTTCGCCGGTGCTGCTGTTGATGCTGAACAGGGCGGCATCATCGCCCGAGAGCGAGAAAGTCACGCCATCGGAGATATCGCCGGTATCAGTGGCTGTGGCGGTATACACCACCTGCCCGGCGCCGCTGTTTTCGTCGATACTCAGAAGCGCGAGAGCGCTGCTGTCGGATTCGTTTTGGTTGCCATCGGTGCTGCTGTTAATCAGGAACTCGCTGCCAATGGCATTGCCATCGGTATCGAAGGTCTGGCCGTAAACGCCCCCTTCGGAGCCATCCTGGTTGTCTGAGGTCCAGCTCACCAACAGGTTGCCGTTGTCCAGCACGGTGACGTT
>NZ_JAUORS010000056.1:0-1847 GCF_030548165.1 Oceanobacter sp. 5_MG-2023
CTGGCTCATGGTTGGCACCTCTGTTGGTGAAGAGTTTATCTCTTCTTGAGGTGTCCGGGATATTCAACCAGAACAAATATCCGGCCAATCATTTGGATTTGGTATTGAATTTTCTCCGATAACAGATCCTCTCGCCGATTTAGAAGGTTCTGTGAGAGAAGAAGCTGCTGACGCTGAAGATACTGTCCGAGATGATTTGGCAGACGCTGAAGATACCGTCCGAGATGAATTGGCAGATGCTGAAGATACTGTCCGGGATGAACTAGCTGACGCAGAAGATGCAGCAGTGCAATTTGGAAGTTGGCTGGATGACAGACGGCCTGAATTAGGCATTCATAACGATGAAGAAGAGGACTCCAATAACAACTTCGCACTCATCAAAACAAGTATCGACTTTGATAATGTTTACGTTGAGACTCTAGATAATCGAAACATAGATATTTATAAGATAGAAAACTCATATACCAAGCGATCAATAACGTGGGAAAAAAAGAAGATTTTCTGGGGAGGAGTGACAATATGGTCCCCCAAGCTAGTTACCATACATATAGACAGCACTCCAGAGCCATATGAAAGCAAAGATTCAATATCAGATAAAGATCAAGATGTCGATGGATTTTATGATGACCTTGAATACTTTATTTATTCAAATATAGATGATTACGAAATAAAAACCGGAGCCTATAGGCTGGCAAATTCGGTTATGCAAATGATCGAAAACCCGGACAACGAAGAAAGGTTTTTCACTGCCACAGTTAACTACCGAAGAGCGTTAGACTGCCTAAAAGATGCAAACCCAAATTTTGTATATGCACTAAAGCTATTATCCATGGCGAGTCAAGATAGATTTGCTGCGTTTATAAGAATGGAATACACAACTGGAGCAAAATTGATTGCGGCCGAAAGATTAGGAGAACTGACATGCCAAGGATGATGAGGGTGTTCATAGTTCTGTGTCACCCTCACAGCTTCATTAGGGCTGATCATAGTGCCCGCCAATGGCGAATATATAAATAGAATGATCATCAAATCTATATATCAATCGATCCTTCTGGGATATTCGCTTCGACCAAAACCCGGAAAGATTATGTTTTAAAGGCTCTGGTTTCCCCAAGCCAGAAGATGGGTTGTCAGAGCGAAGCATTTCTTGCAGGAGTTTGCATAGAGCTTTATGCAGTTTCTTGTCTTTTTCCCGCATTTGCTCATATGCCTCCCAGGTGTTCCCCTCAAATACCAGTGATCTCATCCATCTGCTCTTTGGTCGGTTTATAGCCTTGGCTATGTTTGTGGGTTTCAAGAGAGGCTGCAATTTGCTGCATCAGATCACGATTTTGCAGAACGGACAGAGTTTCTTGCTCACGCTCCCAGTCTTCAGCGCTCAAAACGACAAAGTCCTCGCCAGCTCTACGGGTAACTTTCAAGGGTTCATGCCTGCTAACCACCTGTTCTACAACGCTTTTCAGGTTATCTCGAAATTTGTTTACGCTTATGGTATCCATATAGTCACTATTATGTACGGGAATTCCGTACAACTTTACAAGGGAGGCTCTCGCAAGGCAAATCAGTCTGACGGTTTTTCCATTACGTGCTTTTGGTAGTGTTCAAAATTCTGTGTCACCTCTATAGTTTACCCTCTACAGGGAGTGACACATCATGTCTGATAAATACGAAATCGACATTCAGGCCTTCGCTAAGGCCCTGCAGTCCGGTCAGGATCTCAATGGCAAAGACGGTCTGCTAACACCTCTGATCAAGCAGATCACCGAAGCTGCATTAGGTGCTGAACTGGATGAACATCTGGGGCAGGATTCCCAGCCTAATCGTAAAAACGGGGCCTCTCGCAAAAC
>NZ_JAUORS010000057.1:0-1503 GCF_030548165.1 Oceanobacter sp. 5_MG-2023
CAGGCCTGCAAGTCGGCTTCGTGATTCGAAACCATCCGGTAGCCCAGAGTGAGCACCGGATTAAATAGATGTCCCCTTATGCTTGGGGGTCATCTATTTAATCCTGCACGGCTCTGCACAAGTGTTGCCGTTGTTCAGGGCAAGGCGGCAAATGCAGAAAAATAACGAGCCCTTTTCACACTCGTCAACACCCACTCCTCTGAGTGTGCCAGATCTTCAAACAACCACTTATTCTTTATAAATAACAGCCGATTAGCTATTTTTGGCGACGTTGTGAGTCGCCATAACAGGCAGAATAGGATCTGTGCTTTCTCGTCGGTTATGCCCTAATAACAACTGTTTTATCGGGTGTTTTTATTAGGCATTCCTGTATTGAAAATTATTTTTTGATACTTTTTTATATTCGTAATCTATCGACTAAAAAGCTGTTCTACGGTTTTCATTGGTAAGAACATACGAATACGGCCACGATGTTCACACAGAACTTCAAAACCAAACTTTGTATAAAATTCCTGCGCTGAATCGGTAAGGCAATCTACAATAATGGCATAAGCTCTCATATAGTGATTAACACCCCAAAGATATTCAAGAGCACGGATCAAACTGACCTTTCCCAACCCAGAACCATGAAATTCCTGATGTACAGCTAACTGAGCTAAAATAAAAACAGGAACTGGATATCCAGGAAGTTTCTTTGCTAATTGTGCGGGCAAGGTTTCTCGATTGATTGAGCCAGGAGCAACGCTGTAAAACGCACAAATTGCATACTTCTGATTAAAAAGTGGCTGAGCCCCAGGTAGAACCATAGTCCGGCTAATACCCGCTTGCATATGTTTGGCAGCTTGAGTTTTTATAAATATATTCAGTTCTTGCTCACCACAATCAAACGAGTCGCGATCATGCTTAGATTTACTAAGTTCTACGAACTCTTTTCCCCAACTCACTTGATGCCGGTCTCACCTGTGAATTGAGCAGCTTCAAGCAATGCTTGATTCGGTGCTTTTGCTTTGTCACATGCGGCAATGAATTCATCAAAGACACTATCTTTAACCACGATACTTTCGTGCTCTGCGATTACATGTGTTGCATCTTCATCCATAAGCCTAACCACATATTCGGTTAAACTCTTCAAACCAAGTAACGCTGATGCTTTTTCGGCCTTTGCCTTGATCTCTTCATCAAGGCGAATATCTAAACGCGCTGTAGCCATAAGTCCCCCGCGTACGGATGTATTCCGTAATGCTGGAGATTGTAGAGCAAAATCAAAGCGCATTCAATTTGTACGGAAAGCTTCCGGAACCCCTCTCTCAATACAGACACCCACCGATCCTCCCAGCTCAATACAGTCTTTCAGAGTCTTTCAGGACACCCACTCTAGTACCTTCTCCTGATACCCAACCCGCTGGTTATTGGCCTATTATTTCCATCATCGCAACAAGGAGAGAAACGATGCCCAAACCCAGAAAACAACAGGTTTCAGTCGAGGCCACCCCTTGGTATCAC
>NZ_JAUORS010000058.1:0-1404 GCF_030548165.1 Oceanobacter sp. 5_MG-2023
ACCGAAGGTTTGCGTTTGGCTTGAATCTTTGAACAGCAGCTGATTCTTTATAAATAACAGCCGATTAGCCATTTGGGGCGGCGTGTGAGTCGCCGTAATACGCAGAAGAAGATCTGTGCTTTCTCATCGGCTATGCCCCAGTGATGGCTGTCCTAATAAAAAAATTCGTGGCTGTCTCAATAAAAAAGCGCTTCAGTATTCTACGGTATCTACGATGGATGTTTCGGACGCTTGCAATTGAGCCACCAGCGGCGTGTTTTTCGAGCAGGTCAGTTGCAACTCGCTTTGCGCCCGCGTCATCCCTACGTATAACCACCGGGCACTCTGGACCAGTTGTTCATCATCACAAGATAATTCACCGCTACCCATCACAACAACCGCTGGAAACTCCAACCCCTTACTGGAAGGAATCGCCATCACAGCGACCTTGTCTTGTTGTGGGTCATACCCAAATTTGAACGACTGAGAAGCTAACCAGACACAGGGGATACCACTGCGTTTTAAATAACTGGCCAACGTCGAACCTTGCTGCCCGGTAACATACAACACTGCCATCTCGTTCCAGCGCATACCTTGGGCTTTCCAACGCTGCAAGTGCGCCACGGCATGAGCCATTTCATCCAGCCAGTGCTGGCCCATCGTAACCACAGGCACAGGGCCAGAACGTCCGGCAGATTCCGGTGCCAATACCGGTATGTGGTCATCATCTGAGCTTTTTGCGCAGATATATCGCTCGGCAAACTGATATGCAAACGCCAGAATTTCACGGGTATTGCGATAATTCCGGCGCAAGATGGTTGTCCGCCCCTGCGCCTTGACACCAACGCTCGACAAACTGAACCCCAGACCGGATCGTTTTTGATAGATCGACTGGGCATCATCGTAAAGCAGCAATAGAGAATCCGATTCCGGATCGATCATTTGCACCAGCAGAGTCAGCCATTCCGCCTCAAAATCATGTCCTTCATCAATCAACAAGGCTCCATACTGGGCACGAGGAATATGCCCTTGTGCTACTCCCTGTATTACCGATTCCACCTGACGCTCCCAGACAGGCTCAGGTCCGGCAACCGTATTAACCTGATAAGTGTTCAATTGACGCTTGCACCAATCATGAAAATGCAATGCCTGTACCCGATGCTCCAACCCTTTGGCCAACATGAGCGCATTCAGCTTACGCGCCAGCGTAATGTTAAAACACAACACCAGAACCGGCTTACTACTGGTTGCCGCCAACAATTCACAGCGATAGCCAAGAATCAGCGTTTTGCCAGAACCTGCCACCCCATGTATCACTCGATGGCCTGCTCCCAAACTACGCGCCAACTGTAGTGGTTCAATGATTCCGGACACCAACGTAGGTGGTAAAATCGCCACCATAAACGAGGTGTCTGATGACCAGAA
>NZ_JAUORS010000059.1:0-1314 GCF_030548165.1 Oceanobacter sp. 5_MG-2023
ACCGAGGTGGCGGTATCACCAGAGGTAATCGTCGGTGCGACTTCATCCAGATCATTAACCGCCAGAGTGACGGTCTGATCAGTGAAGTTACCAGCCCCATCGGTAGCGGTGACGGTAAAGCTGTAGCTGGACTTGGTTTCGTAGTCAGCATCCGCTTTTAGAGTCACTTCGCCAGTATTGGTATCAATGGTGAAGTAAGACGCGTCAGTACCACTGAGACTAAACATTACGCCATCCGAAATATCAGCAGAGTCATCAGCAACAGCGGTATACACCACTTGCCCAGCACCTGAGTTTTCAGCGATCGAGGTGGCCGTAGCGCCAGACGTAATCGTCGGCGCTGCTTCATCGAGGTTATTGACCGCCAGGGTGACGGTTTGATCGGTGTGGTTACCCGCCCCATCGGTGGCGGTGACGGTAAAGCTGTAGCTTGGTTTGGTCTCGTAATCAGCGTTGGCCAATAAGGTGACTTCACCGGTGGCTGAGTTGATGCTGAAATACGCAGCATCTGCACCCGACAGACTGAAACTCACACCATCAGAAATATCAGCAGAGTCATCAGCAACAGCGGTATACACCACCTGCCCAGCACCAGAGTTTTCATCAATCGTAGTGGCGATAGCGCCAGAGGTAATCGTCGGTGCCACTTCATCAAGGTTGTTGACCGCCAAGGTGACGGCTTGGTCCGTATGGTTACCGGCCCCATCGGTGGCAGTGACAGTAAAGCTGTAGCTGGACTTGGTCTCGTAATTGGCATCAGCCAATAACGTCACTTCGCCGGTGGCTGAATTAATGCTGAACAGTGACGCATCTGTACCAGACAACGAATAAACCACTGCCGCGTCGTCCGTGGTCGCGGTGTAAATAACCGAGCTGGCACCAGAATTTTCATCAATAGCATCCGCCAGAATCCCGGAGTTAAATACCGGTCCTGACTCATCCAGATCATTGATCGCCAGAGTGACGGTCTGATCAGTGAAGTTACCAGCCCCATCTGTGGCGGTGACGGTAAAGCTGTAGCTTGGTTTAGTCTCGTAGTCCGCATCCGCCAACAAGGTGACTTCACCGGTGCTGGCATCAATCGAGAAGTAAGCCGCGTCAGTGCCGCCAAGGCTAAACGTTACGCCATCCGAAATATCCGCGGAGTCATCGATAATCGCTGTGTAAATAACCGAGCCAGCACCGCTGTTTTCATCGATGGCAGTCGCGGTATCACCAGAGGTAATCGTCGGTGCTGCTTCATCCAGGTTATTGACCGCCAGGGTAACGGCCTGATTGGTAAAGTTACCAGCTCCGTCGGTAGCGGTGACAGTA